>NZ_QRWO01000003.1:0-97303 GCF_003459655.1 Collinsella sp. AF19-1LB | reverse complement strand
GCTCGTATCGTCCGAGGCTCTCGCGCCAGGCCGCACCCTGCAGAAACGTGTCGTCGCGCACCCACGGCACAAGCTGCCAGCCGCAATGCGGGCATCGGGGGATATCCTCGCTGAGGACCTCGAACCCCGCCATGCCCGCGAGCATGCGTTCGACGTAGGGGCTCGCGTCGAAGAGCTCGTCGCAGCATGGCTGCTTGCACTGAAGGTGCGCGAAGCTTCCCTGATAGTTACAGGTTCTCTCGTCGGGAAACGTCTTCTCGACTTGGGTGTCCACATTGGTGCTCAGGATGAAGTAATCCTTATGGCCGATGAGGGACCGTAGGTCGAGATAGGGCTGCGAGGCCAGCTCGCGCAGCATGAAGTCGATGTATCGCGCATAGTATGCCCATCGCTGCTCGAGGCTGGGGTAGAGGTGGTAGAAGCCGTCGAAAAGGCTCTTGAAGCCAAAGGCTTGCTGCCAGTCCGTCATTCCGGCGCGCGCCATGCCTGCGCGGTTGTAATGGTTGAACCCGGCGGCGCTTGACATGCCCGAGCCGATGCCGACGATGATGGCGTCGGCATCGTCGATAAGGCTTCGAAGCCTATACGCTTCCCTCTCTAGAGACGGCATTGGGCAATCTCCTCGAAAGCCGGGGCCATATCGCCGTCAACGAGAATCGTCTCGCACGATGCATCGGGCGCCATAGCCTGGCTGTAGTTGAACACGATGTAGGTGGCGTGCTCGCAGACGTTCGCGATCTGGGCGAGCATGTGCTTTATGATGCCGTTGCGCAGTCCCACGCCAAGTTCGAGGATGGCGACCCTGCCGTTGCGATGGGCTTGCACAAGGCGCTCGAGCTCCTCGAGCTGGGTCATGGCGAGGGCGTCTGGATGGGCGAGGCGCCGCTCGTCAACCGACGTGCGCGTGCTCCCCTCAGTCTCGAGCACGCGCTCCTCGTCGAACCCGGCGCGCGCGAAGTGCCCGTCGATGTTGCATGTGACCACGAAGGTGTCGGCGTGCTCCGTAAGACGCCGCAGCCCGTTCATGAGCGAGCCGGGCTCATATTCGAGATACTCCTTTTGATGGAACCGCTCGGCCCATCGGCGTCGCACGCTGGCATCCGGGGAAGCGAGCCCCTGCAGTATGCAGCCGATGCCGTCTGCCTGAGCGAGGTCGCCGTACGCCTCTTGGAAATGAGCATCGGCGCAGAAAAGGTTGAGCCCCTCCGCCATGTCGAGTCCGTTGCTAGCGCCGATGATGACAAGATCCGCTTCGGCTAGCGCCCTGCCTATGCGAACTGCTTTCGCCGTCTCCATGCGCTACCTCCCCAGCGTCTTGCGCACGTCGGCGAGCACGTCGGCGATGTCGGCGCGAACGGCGAGCCCCCGATCCTCGATCGCGCGGGGGAGAAACTGCGTCTTGTTGTTTACGGCGATGTAGCTGGCCTGCGGTAACTGCGCCGTTAGGGCCCAGAACGGCTCCTGGATAAACGCGGGCGTCATGCGGCCCACACCCAGCTCGAGGAAGAGGATCCTCTGCCGTGCGTGCGCGTCGAGCCAGTCGGACACCTTGCGGTACTGCTCCTCGTAGAGTTCGCCCTGCAGGAAGTTGCCGTAGCCGCGAACCCAGGGGAACGCCTCTGCTCCGCAGTGCGGGCAGCGCGGCACGAGCTCTGTCGGAACCTCCAGACCGTCTCCCATGGCCTCTACCATGTGGGAGACCGGCTCGACCGCGTTCCACACCTCGTCGGTGCAACAGTGGGAGCACTGAAAGAAGCGGTGGTCGCCTTGGATCTCTGCCACTTTCTCCCAGGGATAGAGCTTCACAAACTGCGTGTCCTGGTTGGTGGTGAGCACGAAGAAATCCTTCTCGGCGAGAATGGTGTCGAGGTCCCTGTAGGGCTTGCGCAGCGGGGCGTTGAGCGTGGTGTCGAGGAAGGTGGCGAGGTATCCCCAGCGCGCCTCGGCGGTGGGCCAGCGGTAGAACGACCCCTCGAAAGCGCCCTTGAAACCGTAGCGCTCGGCGAATTTGCCGAAATGCCTGCGATAGGTTGCGTTGTCCTCGTAATAGAAGTCGCCGCCGCCCGCCGCGGAGAGCCCAGAGGCCCCGCCCACCAGCACGCAATCGGCTTCCTCGATCATGCGGGCGAAGTCCCTGATTTGCTGGTCGTAGGGCTCGGGCTCGCGGTCACTCAGCTCATAGGGCGTGCCGCCGCTGCGGTAGGCGGCCTGAAGGGAAAACGATTGGTTGGTGAGCTCGATAACGAGCTGCTCGTACAGGGTCACTGGATACCTTCTTTCAGCTATTATAAACAGGTGTCTATAAAAAGTATCCATGTCGATTTGCTTAAGAGCAATGAACAGCTTCGGCCTGCTGTCGATAAACGAGCGTTTGCCGGGCATTGTCGAGCGTTGCAATTGGAGGGGTAATGGAAGCGGGGAAGATCGATCGTCGCCGACGCTATACACTCTCGGTCATACGGGAGGCGTTCTTCGCGCTGCTGGCCGAGGTCGGCTTCGCGAAGATGACGGTAGCGGATATCTGCCGCCGCGCCGATATCAACCGTGGCACGTTCTATCTGCACTACGAGGACAAGTTCGCCCTGCTCGACGCGCTTATCGACGAGGCCTTGGCGGCGGTGCCGCCGCTCGAGGGAACGGAGGCGGGTGCCCTCTGCCAGCGTCCGCCGGCAAACGATGACTATTATCTGCTCTACTCGGATGACGACGCGTACGCCCGGGTGGCACAGCGCGTCGTCGAGCGCGGCGCCGAGCAGATGATTCCCTCGATCATGGAGGAGACTGGGCTTTCGCGCGAGGACGCCTATCTGCTCTTCGTCCACAACGTCCAGGGAAATCTCGCGGTCAACCGCCTGCTCGGTTGGAGGCGAGGGCCCGAGTTTGCCCACGCTCAGGAGCTGCTCAGCGCCTATTCCGAAGGGGGCATGCGGGCGGTGTCTGCCCGCTATGATTCTCGTAGTTCATCTTGACCACGGGTTCATTTCAAGTAAGCAGTGCAGCTATGAGCTGAGGATAAAGCGCCACAGTGTGCCCCGCGTTCTCGACTTCCCGGCAGAAACGTGAGTCCTTTGGTTAACGCATCTCAAGATTGAGCGTTGGTTCCGCTTTTGATTTGGTGGCATGACGGAGTGGACGGCATGGCATTGTCGCATCGCCGTGCTGTCGCAGCGCCAGACGTCTTCGTGGCTGCCGTTCAGCCCTCGTCGAGCTCCTTCAGCCGGGAGAGGCAGCGGTCCAGAAACCCGCTCCTAGCTTGCGCGGCAAGGAGTCCGTCGCAAAAGCGGTCGCCACGAACGCACCACGTGATGCATGCACGTATCAGGTCAATGTCCCCATGGTCGATGTCGCAGCTGTCTATACCTTCCGAGGTGTCGATGCTATGGCGTTCAAGCGTCTCGAAGTAGCTGGTGTCCGCGAACCCGTCCAGTCCATAGAAATCGTCGACGAAATCCTCGAGTCCGAACGTCCCGCCCCCAAACTCGACATTCATGTTTCTGTCCGCCAGCTTGCCAGCGTACTTGGTTAGTCTTTCGAACATGTTCGCTCCTTAGCTCAAAAGTCCGTTGTCGCCCAGGTAGTCCACGAAGGCATCGATGATCCGTGCCGTGCGAGTCGCGATGTCTATTTCGGTGAAGTCTCCCATGACTTGTGCCAGGCGCTTGAGTTCCGTGATCTTTGTTCCGGCTTTGCGCTTGCCATTGCCGTCGGTGTATCCCTCATAGTATTTGCGTTTATCGCAGAATCTGTAGTCGGCCGCGCGGATGTTTACACGCTTCTCGAGCAGCGCCTTGTTACCCAGCGCCTCCAGGCTGGATTGATCGACGAGCGGGTCTATCTCGTTGCGCTTCTTGGCATAGATGTGCTCAATTTCGAGCGTGGTGTCTAGGTCCATGAGTGGTTGATCTGGGTCTGCGTACGCCCACCAAGTGAGTATGGACTTTGTTACAGGCCTGCCGTTGGTGAACACGTAGGTTCGGAATCGCTCAGCAATATTTGCGCGATTGAAGTGGTGGTTAGGAAACTCCACCGGGCGGTGCTCCACGATGTTGATCATCTCGGGATACACTGGCGAACGCAGCGCGTTCACGCCGGGTCGCTCAATGGCGTAGGCGAAAATGAATGCCGTGATCTTGTTTAGAAAGCCGTAGAGTGCCTCGTCATCGAGGACACCTTTGCTGTCGCTGTTGGCAAGGAACCAGACGCTTAGCAGATAGGTCCACATGCCGTTGGGGGCGTAGTTCAGCACGAAGAGCCTGCGGAGCACGCGCTCGCTGAACCCTTCCTGCGCGTCGACGCGTTTCCAGAAGCCGAGCAGCGCCTCGAGATCGGCGAGCGTGGCGTCCTCCTTGAGCATGGCGTAACCATCGGCACCGAAGAAGTCGCGCAACGATGCGGTGGTCGTGTCGCGGATGCCTTTCTTCGCGCGGCGGTAGTACATGTAGCGCGTAAATAGCTCATCGGTTGGTGTGCCGCGCATGGGCCGGAAGATAGCGTTCGCTCCCTCCTCGAGTCCCTTCCAGCGACGGATGAACTCGTCCTTGCGCCCCGTGTCGGAATAATGCTTGTAGAACTGGCTCTTGAAGATGTCGGCATCCGAGAGAGGCAACCCTCGGTCGTTTAGAGTCGAGAAGATGCGTAGCGCGGTGTCCTGCGATTCCGCTTCAATGGGCAACAGTATCACATTGTTGATGACGCGTGTGGCCATGTAGACGGTGTAGGTGGGCCACTCGCTCACCAGTTGCTCAATTTTCCTCTGGAAGAAAGCGAAGTTGCGGGCATAGGCGCTCTTCCAGCCATCGCCTACATTGCCCTCTCGTAAAATCTCGAGGAATTCATTCTTGTCGTTGTCCGATGCAACCTCGGAGTCGATCTTGAGGCGTTCCATGTCGGGCTCGTCGAACTCGTCGGTTTTCCATACACAACGGGCGATTGCCTCGCGCATCTTCACAGACTGCTTATCCTTCATGTTGGTGAACTTGTCGTAGAACGCGCGGAGCAGCAGCATGATGGTGGTGAGGCGCTGCTGGCCGTCAATGATTTCGAGTTGGCCAGAGAGGTTCTTAAAGGTGACGATGGGTCCTAGGAAGTATTCGTCGTTCTCGCTGTCGAAGCGCTCGTAGTCATCGCCCGGAAAAGCGAACGCGAATAGGTCATCCCACAGCGTTGCGCATTCGTCCTCGCCCCAGGCGTAGGGCCTCTGGTAGTCGGGGATGAGGAAGTCTGATCGCTTATCGGTGAGAAGATCGCGAATCGATCGCTGGTCGATGTTGAGCTTGGACATGAGCTGTACCTTCCGCGCGGGAACAATCAAGATGACACGGATTATATCGCCGAAGTCGTCATTCGCTCTATTGCTGCGAGCTACTGAATCTGGCAACCTCTGGCCAACCCTTACGGTTTCATGTCGTGATCCATATCGGCGCTGATTAATGTCCGTGATGCTTCTGCTTGCACCTTCTTTGGAGAGCGCGAGCGAGAGATGCGATCTACAGACGTCTGAATAGCTCCATCCGTTTTGGTTACAACAAAATGTGTGCCGCGCGCCTGCGGCATGAAGAAGGGAGATTCTTGTGAATATCGTTGTATTGAGCGGTAGCCCGCGTAAGGGCGCCAATACAGATACCATGGTCGAGGCGTTTGCCGAGACCGCGCGTGAGGGCGGCAATACGGTCGAGGTCGTCCGCGTTGCCAGCAAGAAGATCGCCGGCTGCTTGGGATGCCAGTACTGCTTCGCTCATGAGGGCGTCTGCGTGCAGAAGGATGACATGGTCAACGTGATCGAGTTGCTGAAAGACGCAGATATGGTCGTCTTTGCCTCGCCTATCTACTGGTTCGATATCACTGCGCAGGAGAAGGCTGTCATCGACCGCCTGTACGCCTTCGGTGCTACGGGCTTCCCGTTCACCAAGACGGCCCTTTTGCTCGATAGCCACAGCGAGGGCGTCTATGATGCGGCGATCGCCATGTACAAGTCCACGTGCGCATACTGCAAGTGGGAGGACCAGGGCATTGTCACCATCAGCGGTATGACCGAGCGCGACAGCATGGCCTCCTCGCCCAAGCTGGAAGAGGTGCGAGAGCTCGCTCGCAAGCTTGCCTAAGGACAAGAAGAACGCGTGGCAATCAGCACAAGCGGAAATGCTTGCTGCCCTTACCAAGAGGATTGCTGATTGCCATGCAACGATGCTCCCGCGGACAATTCCGGTGTGCTAAAACGCCTTCTCGTTCAAGAATTCCCTGAACGCGGGGATGTCGAAGCCGACGAGGCCACGTCCACGTTCCCCGATAACGCCGTCCTCGAGGAGGCGGCGTTTGTATTGGCTTGCGTAGTTGCTGGCGACGCCCATGCGTTTGGCTATCTCCGAGACCCTGCTGGGGCCAGAATCGGGCAGCATCGCGAGCAAAAACTCAATGTCTTTATCGGAAAGCTCCTGATAGGTCGTTTCGAGAATACGATCGCGCAGCTCCATACGGGCAAGCAGAGAACCCTGCTGGACATCGGATGTACTGATTTGGGGCGAGTTTTCCGAAACATCCCAAGTGCGATATCCGACGAGCTGCATCATGTAGGGAAATCCGTCGACGGCCTTCACGGCATCCTCGAGCGCTTCTGGCGTGATTGAGCGTCCTCCTGCTTCAATGGTTTTACGAAATGCATTTGCAATCTCAACATCAGTGATTCGTCCCAGCTGATGATACTGGGAGCGTCTGAGGAACGAGACGGAATCGTTACGTAGCAACGCCGATACTTTGTAGGGCAGTCCTGCCATGAGTAGGGCAACTTTTTTACCTTCGCGTACAAAGTGCTGGTAAACAGAGGCAAATTGAAGCATTTCTTCGAGATCGACGGTTACTTCATCGATGGTGATGAGAAGTCCGATGTCATGTTTTTCGAGTTGCTTAAAGATGCCATTCATGCGCGTGCGCCAGTTGCCCTGAGCCTCTTGAGCGTATGTCCAATCGATGCCCACTGGGCCAATTTGAACACCGTTTATGCGCGCGTGGGGCTGTGAGAGGTAGCTATCTGCGGCTTCTTTGGTTCGCTCGATAATATCTTCGAGCATGCCTGGCATGGCGGAGACATTTGCTGCGATCCAGTCGTGTTCAAGCGCTGTTTCTGAAAGGAGCGAGAGAAGTGCCGTCTTGCCCGTTCCCCTTGCGCCAGTAAAAATGGTCGACAGGTTGGGATCTCCTGGGCCGTTGATAAAGCCACGGTTGATGTCGCGCAGGATATGCTCGCGACCCGCTAGAAAGGGAGGGACGCTTCCAAATGTTGGGGTAAAGGGGTTCTTGCTGTACTCCATGGTAGCTCCTTTGCAGGTTTTGCTAATTTTTGCAAGTTTTGCTAACTTTTGCAAGTTTTGCTAACGACTGACCAAAGGGCATCGAAGTAGTGACGCTGACATTTTTTACGCAGAAAAATAAGCAGAAATCAATTTATCTGCGTTAAAAAATAGTTGAGAAGAAAAACGACGAGTCCCGGGCGCAATGCCGTTGCGTTCCGGGCCTCGTCGCTTTGCGAAGTATCTAACGATCTCGTTGCCGTGGTACCTAGTCAAACAAACTCGGCATGTCGTTTTCTTTCATGAGGGCACCGGCAGAGGGAAGGCTCTGCGCGGTGAACTTCTCGGCTGAGACGCCGGCGCCAAGAATCTCCTCGGTCGTGCCGACGGTGGTGACCGAGCGGCCCTTCTTGGTCGTAAAGGCCTGGACGCCCTGCGTGTTGGTGGTCGTCTTGGTCTTGAGCAGCGACGTGTTGAAGTTCATCAAACGATAGTCGCTCGAGACCAACGCGATGTCGCGATCTTCCTTGAGCACCTGGGCATACAGCAGCTTGCTGCCACCGTAGATGGCGTTCTTGAGGCGCTTGCGGTTGGTCTTGGTGACGTATCCGGCAAGTGCGACGCGCGCCACGCGGCCGTTTTCAAAGACAAACAGCACGTCGGCCTTGTAGTCCTCGGGGTCGATGACCCAGATGACGCTCTCGTCGGGTTCCATCTCGAGATCGGTCGGAAGGTACGAGCCCAGCTGGGCCGACTTGGTATCCTCAAACGCCGCGACCTTGCACTTGTACACCTGGCTCTTGTTGGTAAAGACCAGCAGCTCGTGCGTGTTGGAGGACGGGAACTCGATAAAGGGTTTGTCGCCGTCCTTGTACTTGAGCGTGGTCGCCTTCTTGAGCACGCGGTCCGTCATCTTCTTGAGGTAGCCATCGCGCGAAAGCATGATGGTAACCGGGTACTCCTCGACCTCGGGCTCCAGGCTTACCTCGATAACCTCATGGGGCTCGATCCTGCCCGTGCGGCGCGGCATCACGTACTTCTTATTGACCGCGGCCAGCTCGTCGCTGATGACCTTCTTGATGTTCTCCTCGCTGGAGAGGATCTCCTCGAGCTCGGCAATCTCGCCCTCGAGCTTGGCGATGTCCTTGGTGCGGTTGAGGATGTACTCCTCGTTGATGTTGCGGAGCTTGAGCTCGGCGACAAACTCGGCCTGAGTCTCGTCGATGTCGAAGCCGCGCATGAGGTTGGGCACGACCTCGGCCTCGAGCTTGGTGCCGCGGATGATGGCGATGGCCTTGTCGATGTCGAGCAGAATTGCCTCAAGGCCGTGCAGCAGGTGCAGGCGCTCGGACTTTTTGCCCAGGTCAAAGTTAATGCGGCGACGCGTGGACTCAATACGCCACTTGACCCACTCGTGCAGGATCTGGCGCACGCCCATAACGCGAGGGTAACCATCGACCAGTACGTTGAAGTTGCACGAGAACGAATCCTGCAGCGTGGTCGAGCGATAGAGCTTGGCCATGAGCTTGTCGGGGTCGACACCGCGCTTAAGGTCGATGGCGATACGCAGGCCCGAAAGGTCGGTTTCATCACGGATGTCTGCGATCTCCTTGACCTTGCCCTCCTTGGAGAGCTTGACGATGCGCTCGATGATGACATCGGTTTTGGTGGTGTAGGGGATCTCGTAGACCTCGATGATGCGCTCTTCGGGAATCCAGCGCCAGCGGGAGCGAATCTGGAAGCTGCCAAGGCCGGTCTCGACGATCTTTTCCATCTCCTCGCGGCGGTAGATTATTTCGCCGCCGGTCGAGAAGTCGGGCATGGGCATGTACTCGAGGAGGTCGCAGTCGGGATCCTGCAGGTAGTGCATCGTGGCGGTGCAGACCTCGTTGAGGTTGAAACCGCAGATGTCGGACGCCATGGCGACGCCGATGCCCTTATTGGCCGAGACAAGGATGTTGGGGAACGTGGTGGGCAGCAGGCGCGGCTCCTTCATGGCGCCGTCGTAGCTGTCGACGAAGTCGACCGGGTCCTTGTCGATGTCCTTGAAGATCTCGGCGCTGATGGGGGAGAGCTTGGCCTCGGTGTAACGCGAGGCGGCGTAGCTCAGGTCGCCCGAATAGTACTTGCCAAAGTTGCCCTTCGACTCCACGAAGGGGGCAAGCAGCGCTTCGTTGCCCGTCGCCAGGCGCACCATCGTTTCGTAGATCGCGGCATCGCCGTGCGGGTTGAGCTTCATGGTCTGACCCACGATGTTGGCGCTCTTTTGGCGCTCGCCCTTGAGCAGGCCCATCTTGTACATAGTGTAGAGCAGCTTGCGGTGCGAGGGCTTAAAGCCGTCGATCTCGGGGAATGCGCGCGAGACGTTGACGCTCATAGCGTAGGGCATGTAGTTGACCTCGAGCGTCTGCGTAATCGGCTGGTCGGTGACCTCGGAGTGCAGGCCGATGACGTTCTCGGCGTTGACCTGCTTTTTCTTTGGCTGGTTCTTCGTCTTCTTCTTTGCCACGATTTCCTCTTGAACTTCTTATAGGCCGTCGTTATCGATTTGCTGCTACTGCAGGTCCAGCTGGTCCAGGTATTCCTTGCCGTGCTCGGAGATATGGCGCTTGCGGCCCGCCTCGTCGTTGCCCAGCAAAAGGTTGAACATGGTTTCCATCTTGGTGACGTCCTCGGGCTCCACCTTGATCAGGCGGCGCGTCTCGGGATTCATAGTGGTGAGCCACATCATGTCCGGGTCGTTCTCACCAAGACCCTTGGAGCGGTTGATAGAGCACTTCTGGTCGCCGATTTCCTTGAGGATGCCGTTTTTCTCGAGCTCGGTGTAGGCAAAGTAGGTCTTCTCTTTGCAGTTGATCTCGTAGAGCGGCGATTCGGCGATATACACATAACCTTCGTCGATAAGCGTGGGCACCAGGCGGTAGAGCATGGTGAGCACGAGCGTGCGGATGTGATAGCCGTCGACGTCGGCGTCCGTACAGATGATGACTTTGTTCCAGTTGAGGTTGTCCAGGTCAAAGGCACCGAGGTTCTTGATGCGCTTGTCCTTGATCTCCACGCCGCAGCCCAGCACGCGCATAAGGTCCATGATGATGTCGGACTTAAAGATGCGCGGGTAGTCCTCCTTCAGGCAGTTGAGGATCTTGCCTCGGACGGGCATAACGCCTTGGAACTCGGCATCGCGCGAGGTGCGAATGGCGCCTGCTGCCGAGTCGCCCTCTACGATGTAGATCTCGCGGCGGCTCTTGTCCTTGGAGCGGCAATCGATGAACTTTTGCACGCGGTTGGCCATGTCGGTCTTCTGCTGCAGGTTGGTCTTGATGCTCTGGCGGGTCTTCTCGGCATTCTCGCGCGAGCGCTTGTTGATGAGCACCTGCTCCACGATCTTGTTGGCAGCGTCTTTGTTCTCGATCAAGTAGGTCGAGAGGCGCTCCTTAAAGAAGGCGGTCATGGCCTGCTGGATAAAGCGGTTATTGATAGCCTTCTTGGTCTGGTTTTCGTAGGACGTCTGGGTGGAGAAGCAGTTGGTCACCAGTACCAGGCAGTCCTGGACGTCTTGCCACTTAATGCCGGTCTCGTTTTTGTTGTACTTGCCCTGTTGCTTAATGTAAGCATCGATGGCGCTGGTCAGAGCACTGCGGGCCGCCTTCTCGGGCGAGCCGCCGTTCTCGAGCCATGACGAGTTGTGGTAGTACTCCTGCATCATGAAGGTGCGCGAGAAGCACATGCACGCGGTGATCTTTACGTTGTAGTCGGGCAGGTCTTCGCGGTCGCGACCGCGACGGTCGGCCTCGATAAAGAAGGGCTCGGTGAGGTAGTCGGCACCGACCTTCTCGAGCACGTAGTCCTCGATACCCTTGGGGTAGCAAAAATCCTCTTCGGAAAACTCGCCGTCGTCGCCCTCGATGCGCAGGCGGAAGGTCACGTTGGCGTTAACCACGGCCTGGCGGCGCATGGTCTCGCGATACCAGTCGTGGGGAATGCTGATCGAGGTAAAGACCTCAAGATCGGGGCGCCACTTGATGGTGGTACCGGTGCGGTCCTCGTCGCTGGGCTCGATCTCGAGCGCCTTCTTTTTGGCGCCGACGACCTTGCCTTTCTTAAAGTGCAGAGAGTACTTGTTACCGTCGCGCCAAACGGTGACGTCCATGTACTCGGAAGCGTACTGGGTCGCGCACGAGCCCAGGCCGTTGGTGCCGAGCGAGAAGTCGTAGTCGCCGCCCTGGTTGTTGTTGTACTTGCCGCCGGCGTAGAGCTCGCAAAAGACGAGCTCCCAGTTAAAGCGCTTCTCAGAAGGGTTCCAGTCGAGTGGGCAGCCGCGGCCGTTGTCCTCTACCTGAATGGAGCCATCGCGAAAGGCGGTAAGGATGATGAGCTTGCCGTAGCCCTGGCGCGCCTCGTCAACGGCGTTGGACAGGATCTCGAAGGCGGCATGCGCGCAGCCGTCGAGCCCGTCCGAGCCAAAGATGACGGCGGGGCGCAGGCGTACGCGCTCCTCGTCCTTGAGCTGACGAATACTGTCGTTACCATAGTTTGCGGTGTTTTTTGCCATACTCGCTCTCTCGGTGCTCCTTTGCTGCGTTTAAGTCATATAGATAGTCAAGGTAGCATAGCCCAGCCCACAGACGATTCCACCCAACACGAAATCCATCGAACAATCGTTCGGATTAACGGGTATCGTGTTTAGTGGTAACGCGGCATTGTTAAACAAATTTGGATACAAACGAATTTTATTTAATAGGGACCTAGTTTTACTAAACAAAATCGAATGATGCTGATTGCACGAGCGGGCACAGCGATCGACTATCAATCACGTTTACTCGGACAAAACCGAGTCGGTTCTGTCCGAGTAAGTTTGAATAGCGAATCGAGATTGTTATGTCCACATGGCGATGGCGAACATGGTTTCCATAATGACAGATATAGTTGACATCTTGTGAAGGATGCAATATATTTCTGTCATGTTGCAACGGATATCTGTCCACATTTACGAAAGGAACTCCATGCCGGGCAAAAAGAACCTACGCATGAAGGCGGCACGCGCGGCGGCTGGCCTTTCGCAAGCTGACTTAGCCCAAGCCGTGGGCGTTACGCGCCAAACCATCGGCCTTATCGAGGCGGGCGGCTACAACCCCACGCTCAATTTGTGCGTGGCAATCTGTAAGGCGCTGCGCGTTACGTTGAACGACTTGTTTTGGGAAGACGAAACCGACGCCGACCCTAATGCTCTTTAGGAGTTCACTATGAAATATGAAGATCTGAAAATCGTGCAAAAGTGGCGTGAATATGCCGGCCCAAAGGATGAACGCCTGGAGGCTGAGAACGCGAAGATCTACAAGATTGGCTTCGTGCTGCTTTCGTTTGGCATGTTGATGATCTTTTTCTACCAGTTTATAGCTCGACAGGTTACGTGGGTTCACAGCGACGCTAGTGAAATGCCGCATGGCTTTGCAACGCCGTTCGAGGCAGCCATGTATTTGTGGCTCGTTCTCGTGATGTTGATTTGCGCAGGACTGCAAACGCGGAAGGGCTATGTCGATACCAATCGTTTTGGGCAAACCGAGCATCTTCCTGTTGGATATTTCCTGCTTGTCAGCGGTCTTAGCGGCGCCGCGTTCGCGCTTGTTATTGCCGCAATGCGCTGTATCGCTGAGGCGCAGATCGTACCGCTCGAAAGCGTCTTTTGGTTGGCGAACCTGGTCACGGGCGTGTTCTGCGGTGCGACGATTTTCGCGGCCACGTTTGCTGTCCTGTGCGCAACGTTTTTCACGGCGAAAAGACGCCGTGCCAAGCTCGAGGCAGAACTCGACTCCTCAGACGACATTTAATGCGCAATGGGCTGGCTCTGGGTATTCAGAACCAGCCCATTTTGATGTTCGATGAGCCGAGTCGGCGTCTCTCACAAAGGTAACTAGGAGCTAGCGAGGCCTATCCGAATTGACCTCATTGGCGGTGTCTTTTTCGAGCGCCGTGCGGCGGGCGCTGTAGGCGACGAGGCCGGCGCCTGCCACGGCGAGTGCTGCAGCGGCTGCCGTAAGGGGGACGTTGCTGTCTTTGCGAGAAGCCGCTTCGTGGCGGTAGTGCCGTTCAAGGGTCAAAATGTCCATTTTAGGCGAGCGAAGCGCCGGGTTCCGGAATGTGTTCGATGCGCTTGGCAGCCCGGTCGTTAACGCAGCATATGCGCGACCAGCTCGGCGCGTGTGCCGATGCCAAGCTTTGCGTATACGCCGGATAGGCGGTTTTTAACGGTGCCCGGCGATACTCCCATATGACGTGCGATTTCGGCGTTGGTCCACCCACGACAGGCGAGCATGGCCATGGTGAATTCCGTGGTCGTTAGATCGTCGGCCACGTCCTCGCCCGAATCGGGGTTGTGGATGCGTCGCCAGCCGTAGCTGAATCGATACGTGATCTCGATGATGCGTGCGAAATCGTCAGGGTATTGCGATTTTAGGCATGCCTCGATGAGTCCCTGCAAAAGGCCATGGTGTTCGCCGATGAGTTCGATAAGGCCGTCGGGGCGCGCAATGTCCCAAGCGGCGCCAAAATGCGCTTTTGCGGCGTCGACGTCTTTGAGACTCATACAGGCCATCGAAGCCGACAAGTGCAGGAATAGCTCCGAGATGGGGTAGCTTCCCTGTTTCATAATCAGGGCGTTTTCCGCCATGCCCAGGCTGCGGCCGTATTCGCCGCGCAGATACAACGCGTGCGCCATCACGTAGCTGGCGAACAGGCGCAGGCCTTCGGGCAGATGCGCCGCAAGTGGATAAAACTCTTCGGCAGAATACGGGGAAGGCAAGTGCAACAGGACGCTCGCGGCGGAGGCGAACAGGATATGCGTGGCGTGGACGGCAGACGATTCCTCGTCAGTTGGCGTATCGAGGATGCCCGCAAGGCAACGACGGGCATCGGTGATACGGTTGAGCGACAGACTGGCATATCCGCAGATAAGGCATGCGGAATAGCGCAGCGCGGGGTCGGTGGCGTCAAGATAGGGGCGTGCTGTCTCGGCGGCGAGTGTGGCCTGTCCGCGAAAGTACAGCGCTTCCGCCGTGGCGATGGTGCGTGAATCGGGGTCGGAAATGCCTGCAACCGCAGCGTCAATCTGCCCCGGCACAAAGGCGGTGCACATCAACGGCATGGGAATGCGCGGGTAGCCATCGCAGTCCATCTTCCATCTCCCAACAGCTGGCAACATTAGCAGCCATTTTACCCCTGTTGATCGGGACTGGAATTTGTGGTTATCGCCTACGATTATGCCGAACGTATAAAGGAAGAGTCTATTGGCGATGCTCCCAAGGTGGCTACCGAAGCCTAGCTGACCTCGACATTAGGAAAAATTGCCACCCCTGCAAAAAGCTCCGTCGCAGCGATGGGAAACGAACCTCGCTCTGCATATAATGAGGTCATATGACGGTGCGTTTGCATACGTGTAGCGCATTCCCATCGAACCGAAAAGGAGCTTTGCATGGATCCCAACAAGCGTCCCGACGACATGGTGCGTATCACCACTCCCGAACTCGCTCAGGCGTTCATCGAAGAGCAGGTTGCTGCAATCCGTGAGCACATCGGCAACAAGAAGGTCCTGCTGGCCCTTTCCGGCGGCGTTGACAGTTCTGTCGTCGCGGCGCTGCTGATCAAGGCCATCGGCAAGCAGCTCATCTGCGTGCACGTGAACCACGGCCTTATGCGCAAGGGCGAGAGCGAGCAGGTCGTCGACGTGTTCAAGAACCAGATGGACGCCAACCTGGTTTACGTGGACGCTACCGACCGCTTCCTCGATAAGCTCGTCGACGTCGACGAGCCCGAGGCCAAGCGCAAGATCATCGGCGCCGAGTTTATCCGCGTGTTCGAGGAGGAGGCCCGCAAGGTCGGTGACGAGGTCAGTTTCCTCGCCCAGGGCACCATCTACCCCGACATTCTGGAGTCGCAGGACGGCGTGAAGGCTCACCACAACGTTGGCGGCCTGCCCGAGGACCTGCAGTTTGAGCTCTGCGAGCCCGTTAAGCTGCTGTACAAGGACGAGGTGCGCGTCGTGGGCCGCGAGCTCGGCCTGCCCGAGAACATGGTTGAGCGTCAGCCGTTCCCCGGTCCTGGCCTGGGCGTCCGCTGCCTTGGCGCCATCACCCGCGACCGTCTCGAGGCGCTGCGCGAGGCCGATGCCATCGTGCGCGAAGAGATCGACAAGGCCGGCCTGACCATCTGGCAGTACTTTGCCGTAGTGCCCGATTTCCGCGCTACCGGTGTGCGCGAGGGCAAGCGCGCCTACGACTGGCCCTGCATTATTCGCTGCATCAACACCGTCGACGTCATGACCGCCGAGGTGCCTGAGCTCGACTGGGCGCTGCTCAAGCGCATTACCGCTCGCGTGACCGCCGAGGTCCCCGGTATTTGCCGCGTTTGCTACGACCTCACGCCGAAGCCCGTTGGCACGGTCGAGTGGGAGTAAGCTAACTCAGCTGGTAGGCGACGAGAACTAGCAGATGTGACAAAGGGACAGTCCCTTTGTCACATCCTCGATATTATGTGCGGGATGGTACGCCACGCGGCGTGCCATCCCGTTCGTTATTTTAATGAGCCGAGTGCGCGAGTGGGAAGAGTCACGAGCATGGTCGTTCCGCGCTCCGAGCTCTCTTCGACCTCGATGGAGCCGCCGTGGAGTGCGGCAATCTCCCAGACCAGTGCAAGCCCCAGCCCCACGCCGCCATATGCCCTGCTGCGCGATTTGTCGACGCGAAAGAAGGGCTGAAAGATGCTCGTCTGGTATTGCTCGGGAATGCCCGGTCCCTGGTCGCGCACGCGTAGCAGCACGCGGTCGCCTTCGGCGCAGGCGTTGATTTGCACGGTCGAGTTGGGCGCGCTGTAGCGTATGGCGTTTTCGGTCAAGTTGAACAGCAACCGATAGATCAGCGTGTCGCTGCCGATCGTTTGCGCGTCGCCCTTACTTGTAAGCGTGATGTCTTTTCGCTCGGCAAGGGGTGCCAGGTCCGTGAGCACTTCTTCGATCATCGGCGCTAGGTCAATCACATCGTTGCAAGGGACACTGCGCAGCTCGCTCATCTCGAGCAGGGTCTTTGTCATGTGCGTCATTCGCTCGGTCTGCTCCTGCAGCAGCCCGAGCAGGCTCGCTGTATCGGCATCGACGTCGGGGCGCTCGGCGCAAAACAGCTCAACCTGGGCCTGCATGAGCGCAAGCGGCGTGCGCAGTTCGTGCGCCGCATTGCCCGTAAACTGTCTTTGTGCGGAAAATCCCTCGTCAAGGCGGGTAATCATGTCGTTAAACGACGCGCTGCAGCGCCTGAGTTCAGAGGGCACGTCCTCGCTGATTTTTGTGTCGGCGAGGTTGTCGGGCCGCACGCTCTCGACTTGCGTCGCAAAGAAGCGCAACGGCCGCAGCGCATGTCCGCTCACAAAGTAGGCCAGCACGCCGCCGAGCAGCGTCACCGCTGCAGTTATATACCAGCTCGTCGCGCCAAACGATTCTTGGGCGTCGTTCACGACGATGGTCAGCGCGTCGTCGAGCTCTTTGTTTGTCGGGTCAAATGAGCTGGGCGAGGCCGCCTCCACCTTGCTGTGCGCCGATAGTTCATTGCCGATCGAGTCCATGTAGCGCATGCCGGAGTAGCCAACCAGGCAATTCATAAGTACGCAGGTTGAACATATCAGCAGTGCCGTCATCAACGTGATGCGCCACTGCAGCGACAGCCGCTTCATTTGCCGTCCTCCATAACGTAGCCTTCGCCGATTCGGTTGCGGATGGGGTCGTGCCCCAACGCGCCGCGCAGCTTTTTGCGCAGCGACGAGATGTGCACGCGGGTCGCGTTGCTAAAGCTGTTGACGCTGCTGTCCCATACATGCTCGATAAGCTCTTCCTGGCTCACCGGCCGCCCCTGGTTAAGCATCAGGTATTCCAAGATGCCGGTCTCCTTGCGCGTGAGGGATAGGGTCTCGCCGCCCACGGAGGCGAGGCGCGCTTTGGTGTCAAAGCTCAACAATCCACAGGCTAGAACAACGTCGTTTTGCGTAAAGCGCCTGAGCGTGAGACTGCGTATGCGTGCCGCCAGCTCGTCAAGATGGAACGGCTTGGTGAGGTAGTCGTTGGCGCCCGCATCGAGCCCCGCTACCTTGTCGGAGACCTCGCCACGTGCCGAGAGCACGAGCACCTTGGTCTCGCAATCGGTAATTCTGAGTTGCCTGAGCACGGTCATGCCGTCGACATGGGGGAGATTGAGGTCGAGCACGACAAGATCAAAGGTCTCGACATCGAGCAGATCGAGGGCCTGCTGCCCGTCGTAGCAGCAGTCGACGCTATAGGCCAAGTTGCGCAGGCTGCGTGCGATCGCATCGCACAGCGCCCGCTCGTCCTCGACGACCAAGATGCGCATAACGTTCTCCTTGCATAGTCATTCACGCTTAACACGGATTTTATAGTCGGTATGGTCCAATGGGTCGCGAAACGAAAGGAGTGGTCAGATTGTTCAAAGCGATTAAGCCTGTGGCGCAGGTGGCTTTGCTGATCGTTGGGGTAGCCATGGTTGGCTTTGGAATTATGCGCGGCGAGGCAGATGCCGTGCTGGCCAAGGCAATCAGGCTGTGCTTGGAGTGTATCGGAATTGGATAAAAGAAAAAACACTGCATCGCATCTTTTGGCGAGATTCCGCGGATTGATTCAGGCGGCGGCGACGCTTGCGACCAATATTCACCTGCCTAACTTTGCCAAGGGCGGTATCTACCAGGGAGCCGGCAAAGCCGTCTGCGTGCCGGGGCTTAACTGCTACTCGTGTCCAGCGGCCTCGGGTGCGTGTCCCATCGGGTCGTTTCAGTCGGTGGTGGGCTCGTCTAAGTTTAGCTTTTCGTATTACGTCACCGGAACGCTCATTCTAATCGGCGTGCTGCTGGGACGTTTTGTATGCGGCTTTTTGTGCCCGTTTGGATGGCTGCAAGAGCTTTTGCATAAGATTCCCAGCAAGAAGCTCTCCACGAAAAAGCTCAAGCCGCTCACGTACATCAAGTATGCCGTGCTGCTGTTTGCCGTGGTGCTGCTGCCCGTCTTGGTGGTTAACGATGTGGGTATGGGCGACCCGTTCTTTTGCAAGTACATCTGTCCGCAAGGTGTGCTCGAGGGCGCGATTCCGCTGTCCATCATGAACGTGGGAATCCGCTCTGCGCTGGGAAAGCTCTTTACCTGGAAGCTCGCGATCCTCATTGTGGTTGCGGTGCTGAGCGTGCTGTTCTACCGCCCCTTCTGTAAATGGATTTGCCCCCTCGGCGCATTTTATGCACTCATGAACAAGGTGTCGTTGCTGGGGATTCAGGTTGACCAGTGCAAATGCGTCTCGTGCGGTAAGTGCGCCAAAGTGTGCCAGATGGACGTGGACGTTACGCGTACGCCCAACCATGCCGAGTGCATTCGTTGCGGCAAATGCGTGGGCGCATGCCCCGTCGATGCCATTAGCTTTCGCTACGGGCTGGGTGTGACGGGCGACAAACCAGCGCAGCCCGCGCAAGCCTGCGAAAACAAATAGGTACCTATATTAGTTTCGATATAAACGGAGGAACCATGAAACTGTCAAAAATTGCGGCTCTGTTGATGCTGCCCGTGCTGTCGCTGACTCTCGCGGCGTGCTCTGCGCCCAAGGGCGACGCGAAGGGTGCTACGAGCGGCGATGCGCAGATTGCCGAGCTCATAGCGCAAAAGCCGTCGAGCGCCGAGGAGGCGGCCAAGCTGTACCAGCAGCTGCTGCAAAAGGAAAACGAGATCTTTGCGAGCGATAACGCCCTATGGGAAAAGGTGTTCCTTGCGGCCAACAAAGACACTCCCATGATTGAGGACGGCAAGAACTACGGTGACTTCTTGCTCGATACCATCGAGGGCGCCAAGGATCAGTTTGCGGCTGACGAGCTTAAGACGCTTAAGGCCGGCGCGCAGCAGGTCAAGGAGATCGAGGACAAGCTCATGGCGCTGGAGAAGGAGTTCCCCGGATGTGGCAGCACGCCCGGCGAGGGGGAGAGTGTTGATGCCTCGACCGCAGGCATGACCAACGGCGAGAGCGGGGAGACGAAGTTCCCCAGCTTTAAGGGCAAGGACTTGGACGGCAACGATGTAAACAGCGACGAGCTGTTCTCCAAGAACAAGGTCACCGTCATGAACTTCTGGTTTACCACCTGCAAGCCGTGCGTGGGAGAGCTGGGCGATCTGGAGAAGCTCAACAAGGAGCTTGCCGAGAAGGGCGGCCAGGTCGTGGGCGTTAATTCCTTTACGCTCGATGGCAACAAAGACGAGGTGGCTGATGCCAAGGACGTGCTTTCCAAGAAGGGCGTGACGTATAAGAACATCTGCTTTAAGTCGGACAGCGAGGCCGGAAAGTTCACCTCCAACCTGTACTCGTTCCCGACCACCTACGTGATCGACCAGAACGGTAACATTGTGGGAGAGCCGATCATGGGCGGCATCAACTCCGCTGAGCAGCGCGAGGCGCTCAACAAACTGATCGATCAGGCACTCGCGAAGAGCGAACAGTAAGTCCGTGGGACAGACAACTGAAGGGGAGTCGCTGGAAACAGCGACTCTTTTTTCTGCTTCGGGGTAGCATCATGGGTATACGTCGAAAGGGCACGCAGCTTTTCGTGCATTGCCTGAGCGGTGCGCGAAGCAACCAAGCTGTGAGTTTTCTTAAGCGTTTGGGGTACGGCAGTGTCAAGAATATCGGCGGCATAAGCGGCTACACGGGAAAGGTGGTGCGTTGGCTATGAAGGTGGTTATCGTTGGAGGCGTCGCAGGCGGCGCATCGGCGGCCGCACGTTTGCGCAGACTCGACGAGCAGGCCCAAATTGTCATCTTTGAGCGCACGGGTTTTGTATCGTATGCCAACTGTGGGCTTCCGTACTACATTGGCGGCGTGATAGAAGAAGAGAGCGCATTGACGCTGCAGTCTCCCAAGGGCTTTTGGGACCGCTTTCGCATTGCGGTCAAGACGAGTCACGAGGTGTTTGCCATCCATCCCGATTCGCATACGGTCGAGGTTCGCAATATGCTGACGGGCGAGGAATTTGTCGAGACGTATGACAAGCTCATCCTGTCGCCGGGTGCAAAGCCGATTCGCCCTGCGTTGCCGGGCATCGACTCGGATAAAATCTTTAGCCTACGCACCGTTGAGGACACGCTGCGTATTCACAGCTATGTTCGAGAGCGGCGACCGAGCAGTGCCGTCGTGATCGGCGGCGGCTTCATTGGCGTCGAGACGGCGGAGAATCTGTGCGAGCTGGGGCTCCAGGTGACCCTTCTGCAGCGTCCCGTCCAGCTTATGAACAACCTGGATTACGACATGGCGACCCTTTTGCATGCCGAGGTGCGTGAGCACGGTATCGATCTGCGCCTCAAGGCCGATGTGACAGGTTTTGAGGAAGTTGATGGCCGCGTTGTCACCCATGTTGCGGGCGATGACCCTATCGGAGCCGATATGGTGCTGCTTGCCATTGGCGTGGCACCTGAGAGCCATCTGGCGCAAGAGGCGGGGCTCGAACTGGGCATCAAGGGGGCTATTGTGGTCAACGATCGCATGGAGACCTCTGCTGCCGACGTGTATGCCGTGGGCGATGCCGTGCAGGTCACGCATCAGGTGACCGGCGAGGACGCGGTCATTTCGCTCGCCGGCCCCGCCAACAAGCAGGGGCGTGTCGTCGCCGATGTCATAGCCGGCATGGACAGCTGCTACCTCGGATCGTTGGGCTCATCGGTTATCAAGGTATTCGACTTGACGGCGGCAAGCACGGGACTATCCGAAAAGGCAGCACACGCGGCGGGAATTGACTGCGACAGCGTGGTCCTGTCGCCCGGTTCGCATGCGGGTTATTATCCGGGTGCAACGCCCATGACCATGAAGGTTGTCTTCGAGAAGCAGGGATTGCGCCTGCTGGGTGCGCAAATCGTGGGCATCGATGGTGTGGACAAGCGTATCGACGTTCTGGCGACTGCCATCCAGGCAGGCATGCGCGGCGATAGGCTTAAGGATTTGGACCTAGCATACGCGCCGCCGTATTCATCGGCGAAGGATCCCGTCAATATGGCGGGCTTTATGATCGAGAACCTCAATCGCGGCATACTGGCGCAGTGGCATTGGGAGGATGAGCCCAACTTGCCACGCGATGGCAGCGTGCAGCTGCTCGATGTTCGTACGGAAGGGGAGTATGAGCGCGGGCATATCGATGGTTTCGTAAACATTCCCGTCGATGATCTGCGCAATCGCCTGGGCGAGCTCGACCGGGCCAAGCCGGTCTACGTGATTTGCCAGAGCGGCATTCGCAGCTACATTGCTTGCCGCATTTTGGCGCAGCATGGCTTTGAGTGCTTTAACTTCTCGGGCGGCTATCGCTTCTTTGCAGCCGTGACTGAGGCTCGCCGCGGCAGCGCTAACGTTATGCCGTGCGGGCTCGAAAAGTAGCGCGCATTGGAATGTGACAAAGTGACAGCCTCTTTGTCGCATCGGGGATGTTGTATGCGGGATGGTGCGCCATGCGGCGTGCTGTCCCGTTCGTTTTTTGGCGCGGTTCGTTACATTCCTCACTGGTATCGGCCAAAAATGAGGATAGAGTAGGACAAACGCGCCGAACGTGAACGGCGGGGGAGCGGGCGAGCGCGCCCGCGCGAGAGAGGTTGCCGTCCATGCTGGATCTCAGAGTTATTTGCAAAAGGTACGTTACGCAGTCGTTTACGCAGGTAGCGCTCGACAGCGTAAGCCTGTCTTTTCGCGATAACGAGTTTGTAGCCATCCTGGGTCCCTCGGGTTCGGGTAAAACTACGATGCTCAACGTCATCGGTGGACTCGATCATTTCGATTCGGGCGATCTGCTGATCGACGGCATCTCGACCAAGGACTTCAACGACCGCGATTGGGATGCCTATCGCAATAATCGCATCGGCTTTGTGTTCCAGAGCTATAACCTCATTCCGCATCAGACCATTTTGGAAAACGTGGAGCTGGCGCTTACGCTCACGGGCGTGGGGCGTGCCGAGCGCCGCCAGCGTGCGCGCAAGGCGCTCGAGGCAGTTGGCCTGGGCGAGCACGTTGACAAGCGCCCGAGCCAGCTTTCGGGCGGGCAGATGCAGCGCGTGGCCATTGCCCGCGCCTTGATCAACGACCCCGAGATTGTGCTGGCTGACGAGCCGACCGGCGCCTTGGACTCAACGACATCCGTACAGGTCATGGATTTGCTCAAGGATGTTGCGCGCGATCGTTTGGTCATCATGGTCACGCACAATCCCGAGTTGGCATACAGGTACGCCACGCGCATCGTCACCCTGGCGGACGGCAAGATCACCGACGATTCAGATCCCTTTGATGCTGCCGAGGCCGCGCGTCGCGAGGCCAAGCCCACGCGCAAAACCTCGATGAGCTTTGTAACGGCGCTGGGGCTTTCTGCCCGAAACCTCATGACCAAGAAGGGCCGTACGGCTATGACGGCCTTTGCAGGTTCGATTGGCATTATTGGCATCGCGGCGATTCTGGCGCTCTCCAATGGCGTAAACGGCTACATCAAAAAGGTCGAGGAGGACACACTCTCGAGCTACCCGCTTACGATTTCCAAACAAGATTACGACCTGTCGTCCATGATGGGCGGGCATAGGGCCACGGATGACGATACGTCCAAGAACGAGGGTTCGTCCGACGACGGCACCGACGGCAAGGCTCAGGGGACCGATAAGATCCCTGTGGTCACGGCCGTAAAGGATATGTTCGCAAGCGTTAAGTCCAACGACATGACGAGCTTTAAGGCATGGCTCGATGCCGGTGGCGACGGCATCGATAAAGAGGTCAACGCCATTCAGTACGGCTACGGCGTGACGCCGGTTGTCTATCGTGCCGGGAATGGCGATGAGAAGCCTGTCCGGCTGGTGCCCAACGCCATGACCGAGGCCATGAGCGGAGGCGCGAGCTCGGCGGCAACGGTGAGCATGGATTCCATGGGAACCTCGGTCTTTAACGAGATGATTGACGACCAGAGCCTGCTCGACAGCCAGTACGATGTCGTTGCCGGCCATTGGCCTACGTCCGCCAACGAGGCCGTGATGGTGCTTTCGAGCCGCGGAACGGTGGGCGACTACACGCTCTACAGTATCGGCGCGCTGGATATCGATGAGCTCAACGACCTGGTTAACAGTGCCATGACGGCCGACGGCAAGGTCAAGACGCCCAAGACCGGCAGCGACTTTACCTACGACGATGCACTGTCCACGACGTTTAAGGTGTTGTCGCCGGCCGATGCCTATCGCAAAAACGAAGAGACCGGCATGTGGACTGACATGTCTGGCGACGCCGACTTTATGAAAGCCAAGGTTGCCGACGGTATTGACGTGCGCATTGTGGGCGTGGTGCGACCCAACGAGACGGCAAACGCGAGCGCATTGTCCCCGGGCATTGTCTATACGCATGCGCTGACTCGCCAGCTTATGGAGCGTGCTGCCGATTCGCAGATTGTGCAGGAGCAGCTTGCCCACCCCGAGACGGATGTCTTTACGGGCAAAACCTTCGACGAGCTGCAGGGCGAAGCCAAGCAGGGCGTGGATTTGGGCAGTATGTTCAGCGTAGACGAGGCGGCACTGAAGAGCGCGTTCTCACTCGATACGTCTGCGCTCTCGGGCGCAGCCGGCGGTATGGACCTTTCTGGTCTCGACTTGTCCGGCCTGGACATTGACCTTTCGGGTGTTGGGAAGGACATCGACTTCGGCGACATCATGGCCAAAGCGCCGGCCCCAGATTTCTCGGGCATCTTTGATGGTCTTGAGCTCACGCCTGAGCAAATGCAGCAGGTGGGAGCACTTGCCAACCAGCTGTTTGAGGGCTTTATGCGCTCTGATCAGTTTAAGGCGCTGTCACCCGAAGACCTTAAAGACGCGTCAAAGCTCGCTGCCGCATTCTCGGCATATCTTGAGAATGATGCCGCAGCCCAGCAATACCTGGCTCAGCTCAGGGCGCTCGGCGGCGATGCCCTGGCCGAGCGTCTGCAGCAGGTGATGGGCGACTATGTGCAAAAGCAGCTGGCTCCGTATTTGCAGCAGTCTATGGATCAGGTGATGAAGGCGGTCAGCGAGCAGATTGCGACGACGGTATCAACCCAGCTCAAGGCGGGTGCGGCAGGGCTTACGGACCAAATGGCGACGCAGATGTCTTCGAGTTTTGCCAACTTGGCGAGCGCCATGCGCGTGGATGCGAACGCCTTTGCTCGCGCTATCCACTTTAACATGGACGCTGAGGACCTGAGTTCGCTCATGATGAGCTATGCCAAGGCGTCGAAGCTCACCTACGACAACAATCTGACCACGTTGGGCTATGCGGACGAGGCGGACCCCATTTCGGTCAAGATTTTCCCGCGCGACTTTGAGGCCAAGGAGCGCGTGCTCGATTACATCGATGCGTACAACAAGCAGGTCAAAGCCGCTGGTCACGATGAGCAGGCAATCTCGTATACCGACTACATGGGCATCATCATGGGCTCGGTGACCGACATCGTGAACACCATCAGCTTGGTGCTCATCTCATTCGTGAGTATCAGTTTGGTGGTGAGCTCCATCATGATCGGCATCATCACCTACATCAGCGTGCTGGAGCGCAAAAAGGAGATTGGCATCCTGCGCGCGATCGGCGCGTCAAAGCGCAACGTGACAAACGTATTTAATGCCGAGACCTTTATCGAAGGCCTCATTGCCGGCGTCTTTGCCATTGTCGTCGTGGTGGCCGTGAGCTTTCCGGTTAATGCCTGGGCGCTTGCGGCCAAGCAGGTGCCCAACCTGATGAGCCTGCCCGTTCAAGACGCGCTGATGCTCATTGTAATTTCGGTGCTGCTGACGGTCGTTGCCGGCCTGCTGCCGGCCCGCAGCGCATCCAAGAAGGATCCCGTGGAGGCCCTGCGCTCCGAATAATGCGACAAAGGGACAGCCCCTTTGTCACATTGGGGGCCCAATTACCGTTCGGCACGTTAAGGGTCCCCGCTCCCCGCTTAACACTTGACGAAGAATCTCCATCTTTATATACCTATCGGTAGGCATATAGGTTGCATTGCCGATAGAAACGGAGTAACCATGACTCTCATCGCACCAGCCGAAAAGGACCGCCCCCGTGAGAGCGGCGCATTTGCTTGGATTGTCGTTATTGCGCTCGGTTTAATGTCTGCGGGAACAACCGGCACCTACAGCATCATTGCCGGCTCATTCATCGCTCCTGTATGTGAAGACCTGGGCTTTGACTACACTTCTTTCTCTTTCTATTTCACCGCGATTCTTCTTGGCCTTGCGCTTGGGCTTCCGCTTTTGAGTCGTTTCATTCCAAAAGTAATCGGCAAACCATGGCATATTTGCGTTGAACTCGTCCTTATTGCCGCCGGCGCCGCAATGGCGTTCTACACCGAGGTCTGGATGTTCATCGTCTCCGCCGCAGTGATCGGCATCTGCTTTTCGTTCACAACGGGTGTCTGCATGTCCGATGTCATTGACCAATGGTTCAGTAAATCGTCTGGTCTTGCCATCGGCCTTGCGTGGGGCGTTAATTCTCTCTGCACGCTGCTATTGAGTCCTGTCATTACACTGGTCATCGAGCAGCAAGGCTGGCGTACGGGTTACATCGTACTTGCGGCCGTTTCTGCAGCCATGATATTGCCCACAAGCGCATTTATCATTCGCCTTAAGCCTTCTGATCGCAATATGCTTCCGTACGGAGAGACTACCTCCGAAACCCATGAGAGCTACAGCGCCGATGAAAAGGAAGATGTCTCTTCGGGCATGGCGCTCCGCGATGCCGCGAAAACGCCATCTTTTATTCTCTGCGCCCTTCTGCTCTGCGTGGCGCAACTCACCTGCTGCATGAACCAGCTGTTCCCGACCTATGCAAGCGAGGTCGGCTTCAATCCCATCGTGGGAAGCCTAATGGTTTCGGCGGCTTCGCTCTCCGATATTTTCCTAAATCCCTTCGTAGGCAAAACATGCGACAAGCTCGGTGCTATTAAAGCAACGGTCGCATGGACGGGAGTCAGCATTCTTTCATTCCTACTTCTCATCTTTGGCGGAAGCAACGAGACCGTTTCCATCATCGCGGCCGGCGTAAACGACGTCATGTTCGCCATCGTTGGAACTGCAATGCCGATGATTCTCCTCTCGCTCTTCGGATCACGCGATTTTGGAAGGATCTATTCGATTATATGCTCAGCGGGCTATGTTGTCGGAGCTTTCGGAATGCCAGTCATGATGAAGGTTTACGGTATGGCAGGGTCTTTCCAAGGAGTATTCGTCTTCTGTATCATCTGCAACCTTCTGATTGCGACATTTGCTTTAGTTTCCGGTATCCTCAATAAGACTACCGCGAAATAACCTGACCAACGAACTGCCCTTCAGCCCTGTCATTTGTCTCCGCAAGTTAAAACGAAATTGGGGCCGATTCCAACATAGCTGGAATCGGCCCCAATTTCTATTCAACAACTTTTGCAATCATCGCGAACACGGGTTTCGAACCATTCCGCGACCCCGCAAGTCGTCGCATCGCGCTTGCCAAGGTGCCTCTGTTATTACGCGCCTATTTAAACATGAGTTCGACGATCCCTGCCCAAACAGCCTTTTCATCGATGTCTTCATCTTGGGCAACGGTATTGCTCGCTCCCTCAAGTACGGTGTAAAGAATCTGCACGTACAGCATGACGTCTGTTTCATCGGAAAACGCGCCAATTTCTAGGCCATGGAGAAGGATGTCTTTAAGCGCGTCCATAGTTCGGTTGATCGCCGTTGCCTGACGTTCCTGAACTGCAGGGATTCGATTTGCCTGAATACTGACCTCGGCCAGCACGCGACGGCGCTTTTCATCACTACGATAGCCACCTATAACCGAATTGCCGAGCTCGATAAGCGCCGCCTTGAATCCGTCCCTATCGACTATTAGCGAGTAGTCGCGCTGATAGTCGATAGTCGGAAACATACTATCTAAGAGCGTGGTGAAAATATCCTCTTTAGAGGGAAAGTAGTAGTACACCGATGGCTTGGATATACCGACACGGTCGCAGATTTTTCCAATGGACGCCTTGTCGTAACCGACTTCTGCCACAAGATCATACATTGCGTCCAATATTTTTCCCTTTGTGCTCACGCTTCACTTCTCCATTGCAAATCACTTCCGCATTGCCAACATTATTAAGAATGGCAACGGAACATCAATTCGTGTCCAAACACGACCACTATAAACGGTGAACGGTAGGTATCGACAGGCGAATGGCAATTATACAAAAACACCTACCGAACGGTAGGTATAGTAGTACTATAGCTGGTGTAACCCCGCTATTGTCGCGGCCGGACAGCATTGCGGGAAACCCGACGGAAGGACCAACCATGTACGAGAACTATCGTATGCCGGGCGAGTTTGAGAAGCGCTCCAACGTCTATGTGACATGGCTTCCCGATTACATTCGCGCAGAGGGCTTCGATAATCGCCAGCCCTGCGTTGACGTAATTAAAGCTTTGCTTGAGTATGGCGACGTTACGGTCAATCTCAACTGTGGCACCCCCGGCTCCTACGAGGAAGCCTGCTCGCGCCTTAAAGAAGAAGGGGTGGATCTCGACCGTATCCAGATTACGCAGTTCGAAGACTCCAACTTCTACGTTCGCGACAACGGCCCCAGCATCATGGTCGACGACGAAGGCCATTCCTATATGGTCAACCCCGCTTGGACCTATTATGGCGTGTGGGACAAGAACTCCCCAGAGTGCCAGTCCGCACGCAGGGCAGCTGTTCACATGGCGGTTGCGCTCGGGTGCTTCGATATCGTCAATTCCGAAATGGTTTCGGAGGGCGGCGACCGCGAGTTTGACGGTCACGGCACCCTGATCGCCATCGAGGACACGGAATGCCGCAAGCGCAATCCCGAGTTCTCAAAAGAGGAAGTGGAGGCCGAGTACAAGCGCATCTACAACCTCAACAAGGTTATCTGGCTGCCGCAGCCTATGCTTGAGGACGACGACTATCGACTGGGCATCCTCGACGAGAAGGAAGATGGAACTCCTGTCTTCGGCATGAGCTTCGCCGCCCACATCGATGAGATGTGCCGCTTTATCACCCCGAACAAGATTCTTCTTGCCGAGGTATCCGATGAGGAGGCCGCCTCGAGCAAGGCGGGCGCGGAATCGCATCGTCGCATCGACGCCGCCTACGAGATTCTACGCGCCGAGACGGACTGGGAGGGCAAGCCCTTCGAAATCGTCCGCATGCCCACTGCCGAGCCGATCGAGGTTGTCATCGCTCCCGGCGACGAGGACTACGAGCTGTATAAGGGCTTCATCGACGAAATGGGCGGCAAGTTCATGGATGGCACCCCTTGGCCCGAAGGCCCCGTTCACTTTTATGCCGCAGCAAGCTACTGCAACTTCCTCATCTGCAACGGCGTCGTTCTTGGCCAGCGTTATTACCACGAAGGCATGAGCGAAGTCGTGAAGGAGAAGGACGAGCAGGCCAAGGCGGTTCTTGAGAGCTGCTTCCCCGATCGCAAGGTCATCATGATCGACTCTCTCGCGCTTAACCTGTCCGGCGGCGGCGTGCACTGCTGGACCAAGGACGTGGCCGCCAGCTGCTAGCAAGTTCTTAAACTTGCGCTGCCTGATCCAAGCGCCACATTTACAGTCCCCGAGGGATATCCGTGTTTCCCTCGGGGGCGCATTCGACACTTACCCATCAAACAATTGAAAGGAAATAGGCATGAACAACAGCCTTCGCGGTCGCGACTACCTCAACATCCACGATCTTTCCTCTGAGGATTTCCGTTACCTCATCGATCTTGCCTGGAACCTCAAGGCCCAGAAAAAGTCCGGTGTCGACCAGCGCTACTTCCCCGGCAAGAACGTTCTCGCCAACTTTGAGTGGGGCTCGACCCGCACTCGTTGCGCCTTTGAGACCTCTTGCAACGACCTGGGCATGGGCTTCACCTATCTGACCAACTCCCACATGGGCGATTGCGAGACCATCGAGGATGCCATGCGCGTCTTCAACGGCATGTATGATCTCATTGTCTATCGTGCACAAAAGGACGAGCAGTTCCTCTATGATGTCGCCGACTTGGTCGATATTCCAGTCATCAATGCCCTCACCCTCGGCGATCACCCGACCCAGATGCTCGCTGACGCTCTCACGATGGAGGAGCAGTGGGGTGGTCTGCGCACGAGCCGTGGCAAGAAGATGGCCTTCGTTGGCAACTGCGCCGGCGCCCCCGTGTGGTATGGCCGTCTGTGCGCGATGCTCGACATGGACTTCCTCGCCATCGGCCCCGACGACCTCCGTCACCAGATGTGCAAGGAAATGATCGAGGAGGTTGAGGCCTGCTACGCCAAGTACGCGCCTAACAGGACCTTCACCATCACCTCT
This sequence comes from Collinsella sp. AF19-1LB, assembly GCF_003459655.1. NCBI lineage: Bacteria > Bacillati > Actinomycetota > Coriobacteriia > Coriobacteriales > Coriobacteriaceae > Collinsella > Collinsella sp. AF19-1LB. The sequence goes on along the minus strand of NZ_QRWO01000003.1, from coordinate 67,635 downwards.
GACCTTGATGCTCTGGACGGTGTCGACGTAATCGTTACCGAGGAGTGGCGCTACATCAACCCCGAGTGCGGCGACGAGGTTCTGGACCCTGACGACTACAACTCTTGGCTTGGCGACGCCGAGTCCCTGTACCCCTATCGCGTCACCAGTGAGCTGTGCAAGCGCACCAACAACCCCGACATCTTCTGCATGCACGAGCTCCCCTCTGTTCACAACGCAAATCACCGCGTTGGCAAGATGTTGCTCGACCAGTGCAAGAACGACCTGCATCGTGAAATCATCACCGAGGGCTTTGAGATTGCGGACGAGTGCTTTGAGGCCAACGCGTCGGTCATCTTCCGTGAGGCAGAGAACCGTCAGCACACCATCAAGGCCGTTATGTGCGCCCTTCTGGGTCTCTAGGAGCTGTATCAATGGAAAATGCAAAGTTAAAGAGCAGCAAGGTTTACGCATGGGTTCTCGTGATCGCGCTCGGCCTCATGTCTGCCGGTACGACCGGATCCTATAGCGTAATCGCTGGCTCCTTCGTCGCGCCCGTGTGCGAGGAGTTCGGATTTGACTACTCCATCTTCTCGTATTACTTCACTGCAACGCTCATTGGTCTTGCAGCGGCTCTTCCGTTTGTCGGAAAACTCATCCCCAAGGTTGTTGGCAAGTTTTGGCTCCCCGTCGTCGAGCTTATTCTGCTCGCCGCTGGCGCAGGCATGGCCTTCTACACCGAAGTCTGGATGTTCATCGCAGCTGGTGCTTTGATTGGCGTTTGCTTCGCCTTCACTACCGGCGTCGCCATGTCCGATGTTATTGACCAGTGGTTCAAAAAATCTGGCGGCCTGGCAATTGGTCTCGCTTGGGCAGTGAACTCGATTTACATGCTCATCATGAGTCCCGTCATCACCTCTGTCATTGAGGCTGCTGGCTGGAGGACTGGTTATCTGGTGCTCGCTGGCGTCTCCGCCGTGCTCATTCTTCCCGCTTCCATCCTGATTATCCGCTATAAGCCCCAGGACAAGGGCATGCTGCCCTATGGCTATGTCGAAGGCGAGACGGTCGCCGAGACCGAGGAGACGACCGAGGATAGTGCACGTGGCGTTAGCTACGCACGCGCTATTAAGTCGCCTGCATTCTTTTTCTGCATCGGCTTCCTCTGCCTCGTTCAGCTTACTTGCTGCATGAACCAGCTGTTCCCCACCTATGCCGCCGAGGTCGGCTTTAGCCCCATGGTGGGTGGCTTCATGGTTTCCGCCGCATCGCTGTTCGACCTGTTCCTCAACCCGATCGTCGGTACCACTTGCGATAAGTTTGGCAGCACCAAGGCCATTCTGAGCTGGCTCGCCGTCTCGATTCTCTCCTTTGTCATGCTCATGATGAGCAGCGGCAACTCGACGCTCAGCATTCTTGCTGCCGGCGTTAACGACGTCATGTACGTCATCGCCGGCACCGCTCTGACCGTTTTGGTGATGGACGTCTTTGGCTCCCGTGACTTTGGTCGCATCTTCGCGCTCATCTGCTCCGTGGGCTATATCGTCGGCGCCTTTGGCATGCCCGTCATGATGAAGGTATACGAGCTTGTCGGCTCCTTCCAGGGCGTTTTCATCTTCTGTATTGCATGCAACGTCATCATCGGTCTGTTCTTGCTGCTGGCAAAGAAGACTGGTAAGAGCCTCTCTTGGGACGAATAGTTCGATTCGTCTTAGTCATACGCTGTAGGAGTTAATCTGCAGCAGCTTTAGGGCATCGGCTAACGCCGGTGCCCTTTTTCATGGAATGTGACAAAGGGACAGTCCTTTTGTCACATTGGGCGCCTAGCTCGTTTTGCCCATCAATGTAATGCGGACGCTTGGATGGGTGTACTCGTCAAACTCGTCCTCGGGATCCGTATCAAACGAGTAATACGTTTTGATGGGGTTGTCACTCGTCCTGATGGAGATTCTCTCGTAGAGCGAACCGTTCAAAAAAGCCTGCCTAAACTCTTCGGGGAGCTTTTGCGGTGCTAGGAGCTCGGGACTCACGGTCTTGACGTCTACGGTTTGGACGACAGAGGAAAGTTCGTCCAAGTCGAGCTCGATGCGGGCGAGGTTGTCCTCAAGGCTCGCGTCGGGGTCGATCTCTGCTATGTAACTCACTTCCTTGAGCGTTCCCTTGTTGTCGAAATCCAGGTACGTATAGGTCTTCTGGGTATCGGAGTCGCCGTCGTGAAGGTAGCCGCGGACGTGATAGCCGTAATCTTGATATCGCTCGTAAGGGTCATCGGCGGACACGTACTCGCATGCGGGTCCTAGCGTCTTGCGGGCGATGGCAATTTGCTCGGCCGCGGCCGCGGCGTTCTCCTGCATCTCGATGTTTCCCTGCGCCAGCTGCGGGATATAGGCACCGCACACGATCGCGAGGGGCAGCGCCACAAGCGCGATGATCCACTTTTTTGCACGGGGGATAGGCACGCTATAGGCCTCCGCCATGGCCTTTGCGTTAGCGAAGCTCTCGGTAAGCACGTCCGCTGCGGTGGCGACGGCGCCTACGGCAGCGGCGACTTCTGCCGCGCCGCCCAAGTTGCGCGCGGTCTCGTTGTCGCTGTTCTTGAGTAGGCGCGCGGCGGCCTGCGTGCCAATAACGCCTGCGATTTGTGCCGTGCGGTCTTTCTCGGACTGCTCGACGGCGAGTCGGTGCTGCATTTCCTTCCACTGCTTGCCGCGCATGCCAAAGCGCGGCGCGAGCGCGCAATAGCAGAAGATGATGAGCTCGATGGCGGTGAGCGCCAGGGCGGCCATCATGCCCGTCTCCTGGAAGCCTTCGTGATGGAAGACGATGTCGTCAATCATTTCGAAGGGAATGATCAAAAAAGGCAGCACAAACGCCATGGCAAGCGCCGCACCGGCAACCTTGGGACAGATGCAGTATCGCTGGATGCGCTTGCGTTCTTGTTCGGAAAGTGTAGCCATAGCTGGTCCTTGGTGTCGTGGCGGTCGTTGCGGCGCATGGGGCGCGGGGCGCATCAGTTTGAGCTAGCGCTGGATAAGAACATAGAGCAAGATGCTCATCGCGATGAGCAAGAAGCCTGCGATGTTAAACATCAGTGTGGCAAAGTTGCCCACGATGGGGCGTTCGACATAGCTTTTGTCTGGGTTGCCGGGGTTGTAGTACACGGTCATTTGGCTACCGAGGGGCCAAAGCTGCTCCGCGAGGGTGCCTAGGCTGGCGATGGGGCCTGTCTGCACGTGCAGCCAGCCCTTGGCGTCTTCGTAGGCGGTGGCTTGCGTGCGGATGGGGAGTCCCGACAAGCTTTTGGTCTTTATGCCACGGAATTGTTTTTTCGCGCGGTATTGCGTGCCGTCGACGGTGTATTCCAAAACGGGATTCATTCTGCCTTCACCCATAAAGCGATGGTCGATGACCGTCCCCATGGTCACGGCGGTACAGGCCTTGGCTTTCTTGCGGGCGGCGGCCTTCATGAGCATGCTCGCTCCGATAAACAGGATGCCGATGCCTCCAACCGAGATGAGCGCGAGTAGAGATATCTGCGAGGTGGTCACGGCGTTCTCCTTTGGCGCGATACCGTCATATGTGACCCAGTATAGAGAATCCCGCCATCGATGAGCTATTGCGGGGGGGGGGGTCAATTCTGAATGTGACAAATGGACTGCTCCTTTGTCACATCGGGGACTGCGGAATCGAGGTCTAATACTTTTCCCGAGAAGTGAACGAGTGAAAACGGACTCCCGAAGCATCGACACTTTTGGCGTGCAATTTCCTGCGGTTTTGCCAGTCAAATCCTGCGGTTTTGACGCCTAAAAATGTCAATGCTTCGGGGGTCCAAATACAGCCGTTCACTTCTCGGGAAAAGTATTAGACCTCGAAATATGGGCGGCGTTCGCGAACGGCAACTAGCTTGCGTCCGGTAGCCGGCACTTGGGGCAAAGGGACTGCCCTTTTGCCCCTTCACCATTGCATCGTATCTGGTGTGGAAAAAATATCGCCTGCGTTCTCGCGCCTGCGAAGAGTTCCTGAACCGCTTGAATGGGATGTGACAAAGGGACAGTCCCTTTGTCACATTGATTTGAGAATGGATGTTGATGTATTTATCGCTGGCCCCTATGGAGGGGATTACCGGGCATGTGTTCCGTCGCGTGCATGCGGAGTGCTTCGGCGCGCTCGATTGTTATTACACGCCGTTTTTGCCGCCGCCGCGGGTGGGCAATCGCTTTGGCGGCAAGGCGTTTAAAGAGGTCGATCCTGCCAACAACCAGGGACTTAACGTGGTGCCCCAGCTGATGTCCAAGAATGCGGACGAGTTTGTGTGGGCGGCGCAGGTGCTTGCCGATATGGGCTACCGCGAGGTCAACCTCAACCTTGGCTGCCCTTCGGGTACGGTGGTCGCGAAGGGCAAGGGTTCGGGCTTTCTGCGCAATTTGGATGAGCTCGAGGTGTTCTTGAGCGACGTGTGCGAACGCTCGCCCTTGCCGGTGTCGGTCAAGACCAGGTTGGGGTTGGAAAGCGACGACGAGTACAAGCGCGTGCTCGACCTCTACTGTCGCATGCCGTTAGCAGAGCTGATTGTGCACCCGCGCGTGCAAAAGGACCGTTATACGGGCTCGCCGCGCAAAGAGTTTTACGGCGAGACGCTGGAGCGGGCGCCGTTCCCCGTGGCCTATAACGGCGACATCTTTGATCTTGAGGACATGGATGCGCTGGTGGAAGCCTATCCCGGAACACGCCACGTAATGTTGGGGCGCGGCTTGCTTGCGAATCCCGCGCTGGCTCGCATGGTTAAGGGCGGCCCTGCCGCCACCGCCGCTGAGCTGCAACGCTTCCACGACATGCTGTTTGCGGCTTATGCGGACGAGATTGGGGGCAACGCGGTCTTTCGCATGAAAGAGTGGTGGTTCTACGCCAAATGCGCCTTCGCCGATCCCGCGACCGTTCACAAGCTCGTTCGCAAGACCAAAAAGGTCGATGAATACCGCGCTGCTGTCGAGCGCGTCTTTCGCGAGCAGCCGCTTGCGCCCGCTGCCCGCTTTTGCGGCTAAATGTGGGCGTTGGGGACGTTCTTAAACGACTATGTTGCAAAAAGCTGTACGTCAGCATCCAAAGATGTCGGAAAATGTCGACTTTGGATGCTGACGTACATGTTTGAAGGCGGTATCGCCCTCGTTATCCGACGACTTGGACGGCAAGTGCGTCCAATACACGTTCCGCGTCGGCGTCGATCAGGATGCTCCGATCGGCGATTTCTGCCGGAGCGACTGCCTCGCCAAAATTGACGCACGCGTACGTAGCGCGCTCATTTTTGGCAGTCATCTGCCAAAACGGATACTTGATGATGACGGGCGTATTGCCGCCTACGCCAAGCTCAAAGAACAGAATGCGCATATTGCTGTGGCGGCGCAGGAAATCCTGGTAGCGATCGGCCGCAGCATACCAGCCCCTATCCTGCACAAACGTATCGTCGGCGCGCAGGTTCATCGTAAGCGGGGAACCACAGTGGGGACAACGGGGCACAAGTGCAGACGGAATGCGCAGGTCCTGTTGGGCGCCGACCATGCAGTTTACAAGTCCTTCGTTATCCCACGTTTCCTGGCAGCAGGGCTTGCTGCACTGGAATAGGCCATAGTCGCCCTGCGTGTAAAAGAGCCGCTGCTTATCAAAGCCGACGCGCTGGAAGCAGTGGTCTACGTTTGTGGTCAGCACAAAGTAATCGCGGTCGCGCAGTAGGTCCAGGAGCTGCTCATAGACCGGTTTGGGTATGGGGTCATATCGGTTGCACTCAATATAGCGGCTCCAAAATGCCCAGTATTCCTCGAGCGAGTCGTAGGGGTAGAAGCCGCCGGAGTACATGTCAGCAAAGCCGTAGCGTGCAGCGAAGTCGCCAAAGAGCTTCTCGAAGCGTTCGCCCGAATAGGTATAGCCAGCCGCGGTGGAAAGACCCGCGCCGGCACCGATTATCACGGCGTCGGATGCATCGAGTGCGGCTTGGAGCTTAGCGATCTGTTTGGAGAAGCTCACGGTAGATTGATTCGTCAGACGCGAGAAATACATTGAAGATCACCTTAAGGTTGGAGTCGTTATGGTCTAGATGATGACGAACGGTATCGACGGCAACGCGCGCGGCGGCTTGCTGGGGATAGCCAAAGACGCCCGTCGAGATGCAGCAGAATGCAAGCGTGTCGAGCCCTTGGCGTGTCGCTTCGTCCAGACAGCTGGTGTAGCAACGGCGTAGTAGCAATTCTTCGCGCGGGCCGGGCTTATGGCTGGGCACGATGGGGCCGACGGTGTGAAAGATGTGGCTGCTCGGCAGGTTAAACGCTGGCGTGACCTTAACGCGTGCGGTCGGTTCCTCATGCCCCTGCTTACACATGAGGTTGGCGCACGTCAGACGTAGCTGCATGCCGGCGTATGTGTGGATGGCGTTGTCGATGCAGTGGTGCCCCGGCACAAAGCAGCCGAGCATTTGGCTGTTGGCGGCGTTGGCGATGGCGTCGGCTTTAAGCAGTGTGATGTCACCGCGCCAGACGGCAACGTGATTGCGGTAGGGGAGTGCGCCGGCATCGGTCGCTCCGCCGCGCTCAACAATTCGCTGATGCAGGTAGGCGTCCTGGATGTCGAGGGTTTCTGTCGTAAGCGCTTCGGGCGGCCGCACGTTCATAAGGGCTCTGAGCAAATCACGCTGCTCGTCGGCTCCGGCAGGAACGGCAACGTCGCGTCCATCCGGTCGCTCATCGAGCAATGCGTTGATAAGCCAAACACGACGCTCGGCTTGATTCATGGCTGGCCTCCTGTCCAATTGATTCGGGTGTGTCTGACAGTAGTGTGCAGCCTGGATCGTTTTTAAAAAAGAAGGCACAAAAAGGTAACCGTGGAGCGGTATGCCCCACGGCATCCATTTCCTTTAGGTTTGACGAGAGCACCTTTTGGCTGATGCCGGGAATAGAGCGATGGAGTGCGTTGAAGCCCAATGACTACCTGTGTCGGGCCCATGCAAAAAGCTGTACGTCAGCATCCAAAGATGTCGAAAAATGTCGACTTTGGATGCTGGCGTACATGTTTGGTTCGTATGGGTTCGGCTCGGTTGGCGCGAACTGGCCGCAGTGCGCGTGCTAGAGCAAATTCTCCTGCACCCACGCGATGATGTCGCTCGATTCGTAGAGCGGCTTTCCGTCAATGAATAAGCAAGGAACCTGGCGCTTTCCGCCGACGGTGATGAGCGTCTGCTCGGCATCGGAATCGGTCGAGATATTGCGCTCGGGAATGGTCACGCCGTTATCGGCCAAAAAGTGCTTGACCTTTATGCAATACGGGCAGCCGGTCATAACGTAGAGCGCGAGCTCGTGATCAGTAGCCATAGGTCTCCAATCGGTTGAGGTTTCGATTGAAATACCCAAAGCCGCCGCGGTCTATGCACGCGTCAACGACGACTCGATTGCCTGTACCAGAAACGCCGTGGCTCCGGTGCCGCAGGGCTTGTCGTAGTAGTCAACAAAGCGCTGGTCCGCAAGATAACCATTGGCGAGGCCCAGGTATGCTTCGTCCTGGGGCTCGTGTCCCCAGTTGAGGCTAATCCAACGACGATGCATCGCAACAAGTTTTTGGGCCTCGATGCTCTTTGGGTCGCCGTCGTCCATGGCAATCGAGAGCTGGCCCAAAATCGCGCGCTCGAGTTCTTTCATGTCGTTCCAGGTTTCGGGGTCCATGTCCAGCAACGCCTCGTTTGCCGCATCGATTGCCCTGTCGCCGTAGCGCGCCCGGGCCTCGGCGCCGTAGCGCTCCTCGTTTTCCTGCACGGAGCGCCAGCGCTCCAGTTGCGGCAGCACGGCGCCCATGAGCGAGACGGCTTCGTCGAGCGACATACCGGTGCTTTGTGCCAGCCGCGGGGCACAATCCTCGATCATTGCTTCCATTGTGGTGTCGTAGGTGTACTTGCCGCGGTCGTAGCACCACTTGCAGTAATGGTCGGTCGTGGCGCCCGCGGCATCGGTGCCGCAGTCGTCGGGCGTGAGCACCATGCCGCAGCTCTGACAATAGTGCTCGGGCATTTCGAGCAGGTGCGACAGCGGCTCTCCGGTAACGGCGGCAATGAGCTTCATCATGTCGATGCCCGGGGTGACTTCGCCGCGCTCCCAACGGCTCACGGCTTGGCGCGTGACGTAGAGCTTGGCGGCGAGCTGCTCTTGGGTAAGGTTGTTGGCGCGGCGGACGGCGATGAGTTTTTCTGCAAAGGCCATGACGGCTCCTTTCTGGTGCTTGTTTGCTTAAGCATACGCGGCAGCCGATGTCCTTCCAAGCAACCGTTGGTTGCATGCAGATGACGATGAGAGAGAATCGCAGCCTGCGCCCCGCGCGCCTGTGCCGTACAATGACCGGCATGGAACCTATTGCACGCATACATACCGACCTGCCGCAGAAGTTCGGCATTCCGCGCAACAGTTTTTTGGCGCCCCATCTGCAGGGACGCATCGTTTTTGAGCCGGAATTTGCCTCCAATGCAGCGGTTGAGGGCCTGGACTCCTTCTCTCACCTATGGCTGCTGTGGCGTTTTGAAAACGGAACGCCCGGCGGCACGGCTAAGGACATAGCCACCGATGCCAAGACGCAGGACAGGTCCGGCACCAATGCCAAGTGGTCGAAAACCGTGCGCCCGCCGCGTCTGGGCGGAGCCGAGCGTGTGGGCGTGTTTGCCACGCGCAGTCCGTTTCGCCCTAATCCCATTGGGCTTACCTGCGTCAAACTCGATCATGTCGAGCTTACCGACGATGGCCCAATCATCCATGTGCTAGGGGCCGATCTGCGCGACGGCACGCCCATCTACGACATTAAGCCCTACATTCCGTTTGCGGATTGCCATCCAGATGCGACCGGCGGCTGGATTGAGGATGCTCCGTGGCAAGAGCTCGATATCGAGTTCCCGCAAGCGCTGCAGGATATGATTCCGCCCGCAAAGCTCCCCGGCTTGATAGAGGTCCTTCGTCAAGATCCTCGCCGCGCGGGTAGCAAACACGAGCCAAACCGCGTCTACCATCTGGCTTACGCTGGGCTCGACATATCCTTTACGGTTGATGGAACCAGGTTGACGGTAATCGCCGTCAACGACGCGCGGGACTAGCCGGCTATTCGCCGGCGCCCGCCAAATTCAACGCCAAACCCTCATGACAAAATCGCCCACGCTGGTGGACAATAACGCCTACCAAAACAATCCGCTTTGCACGGGAGCTCAGCATGAAATACGACTTTACTTCGCTTATCGACCGCCACGGCATGGACGCCATCGCCGTTGACTCCTGGGGTGAAATCCCCGGCATGGCTCCGAACGCGCCCGACGAGGGCTTCGACCGCATCCCCATGTGGGTGGCGGACATGAACTTTGCCACGGTGCCCACGGTCCAGGAGCACATCATTCAGCGCGCCCAGCATCCCATGTTTGGCTATTTCGATCCTCGCCCCGAGTACTTCGACCGCATCATCGAATGGCAGAGCCGCCGTAATGGCGTCGAGGGCCTGCTCCCGGAGCATATCGGCTACGAGAACGGCGTGCTGGGCGGCGTCGTGTCGACCCTGCGCGCGTATGTCCAGCCGGGCGATGCGGTGCTGGTCCACAGCCCGACCTACATCGGCTTTACCAAGTCCATCGAAGCCGCGGGCTATCGCATTGTCCACAGCCCGCTTAAGCTCGACGACCAGGGCGTGTGGCGTATGGACTTTGAGGACATGGAGCGCAAGCTCGCCCAAAACCACATCCATGCCGCGGTGTTCTGCTCGCCGCACAACCCCTGCGGCCGCGTATGGGAGCGCGATGAGATCGAGCGCGCCATGGATACCTATCGCCAGCACGATTGCGTGGTGATCTCGGATGAGATTTGGTCCGATATCATCCTGCCGGGGCACAAGCATATCCCGACGCAGTCGGTGAGCGAGGATGCCCGCATACGCACGGTTGCCCTCTACGCGCCCAGCAAGACGTTCAACCTGGCGGGCTTGGTCGGCAGCTACCACATCATCTATAACGAGACGCTGCGCGACCGCGTGTGCGCCGTGTCCAACAAGACTCACTACAACGAGATGAACGTCCTCTCCATGCATGCGCTTATCGGTGCCTACCAGCAGCAGGGCTACGAGTGGGTCGATGAGCTCAACGAGATCATCGATGCCAACGTTGGCTACTTCTGCGATTACGTTGACGAGCATTTTGAGGGCGTGTCCTATTCACGTCCGCAGGGCACCTACATGGTGTTTCTGGACTGTACCAAGTGGTGTCGCGAGCATGGCCGCGATATTCAGTGGCTGCTCGACGAGGGGGCGCGCGTGGGCGTGGGGTATCAGGACGGCCGCCCGTTCCACGGGCCCTGCCACATTCGCGTGAATCTGGCGCTGCCGCTTTCGCGCGTAAGGGAGGCGTGCGACCGCCTGGACCGCTACGTTTTTGGGGTATAGGGGGCGCTCGATTCGAGTGCTGCCCCATGCGCCCACGCCGTCAAAATGCGTGGGCGCATGGGGCGCAGAGGGTAGCGAGCGCGTTTTCCGCATTCGCTACTTTTCCTGAATCTGCTTGCCGCAAAGATACTCAATCGAAATCTCGTAGAGTTGGACGCCCTTTATGTCTTTGGCGATCTCCTCCTCGACTTCTTCGGCAGAAGGGTAGTACTTAAGCGCGAGCTGACGGACTTTGTCCTCGATAAACGCGGGCGCTTCATCTACCAGGCGACAACGACCAAAGACAACGGTACTCATAACGTAGGGAGCCCAGTCGCCGTCCTTGTACCACTCGTTGCCGTAAACGGTAAAGCAGACTTTATCATCATGCTTGAGTGAATCGACCTTGTGGCCAGCCTTGGCGCCATGGAAATAAATCTTGTCGTGCTCGGCGTCAAAGAAGTAGTTGACGGGAATGGCATAGGGGTAGCCATCATCGCCGTTGACGGCAAAGACGCCGCGCTTGCAGGCAGCGAGCAGTTCGCGCGCTTTCTCGTCGGTGATGGCGCGTTTCTTTCGACGTAAGGGCCTAAACATCGTTGGCTTCCTTTCTACTGCGCATGGTGGTTGAGCACAAACTATAGCGAAACAGCCCCATTTTTCTTGATACAGGCGAGTATGTTTTTGAGCTTGCTAAAGTCGAGCGGTTTGGGCAGATGGGCGTTCATGCCGGCGTCGTGTGCCGCCTTGGCGTCTTCGGCAAAGGCGTTGGCGGTGAGCGCGATGATGGGGATGTCGGCCGCATCGGCCTTTTCGCTCAGGCGGATCGCCCGGGTTGCCTCGTAGCCGTCCATGCCCGGCATCATGATGTCCATCAGGATTGCATCGAAGCTGCCGGTGGGACGACCAACATATAGATCGACCGTTTCGTTGCCGTCGGCGGCGCGAGTCACGACGATGCCTTCGCTTTCGAGCAGAGCTTGGGCAATCTCGGCATTGAGTTCGTTATCTTCTGCCAAAAGGACGTTCATGCCGGCGAGTGAGCAGCTGCTTACCTGCGTGTCTGCACATTCTTTTATCTGAGGGTTCTTGTCGATATCGAGCGGAATCCGGACGTCAAACGTACTCCCCACGCCAACCTCACTCGAAATCTCAATCGTGCCGCCCATCATATCGATGAGCGATTTGACGATAGACATGCCAATGCCGGTTCCTTGGAACTTGCTGCGCGCATCGTCGCCTTCCTGGGCAAACGGCTCGTAAATGTGTGCCAAAAACTCGGATGTCATACCAATGCCGGTATCCGAGACGCTAAAGCAAAACACGGCGTGCTCGTCGTCGACCGGTTTGATGGTCGATGAGAACGTGACGGTGCCTCCGTGCTTGTTGTACTTGATGCTGTTGTCGAGCAGGTTGACAAGGATCTGCCGAATATGGGTGGGGCTGCCGATCATATATTGGTCGACAGCGTAGGGCTCGCTGGTGTCGAGCATGGTTATGCCGCGGTCCGATGCGCGGAGCTTGCACAGTACGAGCGCATTGTCGCACAGCTCTTTAAGGTTGAATGATTCGTGCTCGAGCGTCACTTTGCGCTCCTCGATCCTGCCCATCTCGAGGATGTCGTTAATCAGTGACAGCAGGTGATTGGCGGCAACGCGCGCCTTGGCGCGGCTTTCGCGGGCGACCTGCATGTCGCCTTCTCTCAATTCCTCAATTTCGATAAGGCCCAGGATGCCGTTGAGCGGCGTGCGGATGTCGTGGCTCATGCGCGTGAGGAAAGCGGTTTTGGCGGCGTTGGCGGCATCGGCTTTCTGCCGTTCCTCCTGTGCGCGGTAAAGCGACCAGACAAGGATGACGATGCCGGTGAGCAAAATGCAAATGACGACTGCCGCAATGACGATGCGGTTGCGGTAGAGAAGTCGGAACGCATCCGATTCTTGCGCCGAGTACGATGTGGGGAAATAGCTGTTTGCAGAGAGCGATTCACCTGCATTGACGATGCCCTTATTGATGATTCCCAGCAGCTCGGGCTTGCCGCGCGAAATTAAACACGATAGTTGTGCCGTGTTGGTGAGTTCCTGTGTTTCGAAATCCTCGATGTCGTAGATGTCGCGGAGAGTTTCCAGGCGCGTGCTGGGGACAATGATGCAACGTGCCTTCCCCTCATCGAGGGCTTTGAGCACCTCGCCGTCATTCGAATACTCGGTTACCGTTGCGTTCGGAAAGAGACTTTCGAGCTCAAAACGGTTAACGATTGTGCTCTTTGTACAAGCGATGTTCTTAAGGTCGCTGTTCAGGTTTTTGCCACTGTGAATGGCGGTCAGCGAAACCGTTCCCATCGAGTTTGACTGGATGACCCCTGTCTGTTCGGCGAGCCAGTAGTCGCGAAACAACGGCAGGGCGACATCGATGGTCCCGTTGGAAAGGGCTTTGATCATTTGCTTGTTGTTCGAGAGTGCGATTGTTTTGACCGTAATGTCAAACTTGTCGTGCAACGTCGTTGCAAGCGAGGCGAGCGACCCTTCCATCTCGCCGTCGTCATTTTGCGTACAGTAGGGAAGTTGGTTTTTAAGATAGCCGAGCGTGATGGTATTGCCGTTTTCTTTGAGCCAGGTGGTCTCGGTGCCGGTGAGCGATGACGAGCCACTGTTTTGGGTCGAGTAACTCGTTTTGACTTCCTCGTTATAGCGCGGGTTATCGCGGGCGATGGTCGTCATGGCGGCGTTGATGTCGTTCATCAGGTCAGGGCGGCTTTTGGGAACGGCAAAATAGTAGTCGCTCGAGCCTACGTAGAACATGGGTGACGCATCGGGCGACGAAATGGTGTCGTTCATGATGACGGCGTCGACCTCGCCGTCTGCAAGCGCCTCAAAGAGGGCGCTGCCGGTGTCGATTTCTTTATAGGTGCAGGTAACGTCTTCGTTGGCGAGCCACTGCTGGCCGACGATAGTTTGCATAACGCCAGAGTTGCAGCCGATGGTGAGGCCTTGGAGCGCCTGAGGGTCACCCTTGGCTAGATCGTCGCGGTCGGGCCTGGCGTAGATATAGTAGCGCTCGGTGCCCTCGGGATTTGAGGAAAAGAGCAGCTTCTGCTCGCGTTCTGCCGAATACGAGATGTTGGGCATGAGGTCGATTTCGCCTGCCTCGAGCATGTCCATAAGCTCGGAGAAGGTGCCGCTAACGTATTCGTATTGCCAGCCCTTTGTGTAATACGAGAGGGTCTGGAGGTACTCGTAGCCCCATCCCGAGAGGCGCTCGCCCGGCGTGCCTTCCTGGAAGCCTTTGTTGTTGACGAGCCAGCCAACGCGGACCGTCTTGACCTGGTGGTCGGAGTCGGCGGCAAAGGCGGGGGCAGGCATGACGGCGCTCAGTACGGTGAGTACGGCAACCGCGACGGCTAGGGTGCGATATAGAGCCAAACGAAGGATGGCGGAAGGTTTCACATGTAATCCTATCGAGTCGAGACAGTATCACATAAGGATACCAGCTCAACCTGCCCACTCAGCCACCGCACCGCTAAACGGTCAGGTAGTCATTGGGGACGTTCTTGTTTGACTAGTCATTTAAGAACGTCCCCAATGACTAGTTCCGTTTGCGGGGGAGGCGTGGGACAATACCGAGCGAATGTGATTGGGCGTCTGGGAAAAGAGGTCGCGATGAACAAGTTGAGGACGCTTGCTGACGTGTTGCGCCAGGCTGGCTTTGCGCGCATCACGGGCCTGTTTCTCGTCTTCTATCTGCTGTGCTCGACGGCCGTCTGGCTGTCCGAGCCCACGACCCTCACGTTTGGCGACGGCCTCTGGTTTAGCTTTGAGACCGTATCGACGATCGGCTTCGGTGATATCCCGGCCGAGACGCCGGTTGCCCGCGCTATCACCGTCGTTTTGAGCGTCATCAGCATCTTCTACATCGCCATGCTCACGGGCGTGGCGGTGAACTACTGCAACACGCTCATCAAGATGCGTCAAAAGGACACCATGGCGCGCTTTATGGACGATCTCGAGCATTTGGAAGAGCTCGATCGTGACGAGCTCGCCGACCTGTCGCGCCGTGTGCGCGAATATCGCCGACGCCAACGCTAGAACGGGCGACGCGCGTCACGACGAGGGGGACTGAATATGAATATCACGGTATACCTGGGCGCGAGCGTCGGCAACGACCCGGCGTTTCTGCCTGCAGTGCGAGAGCTCGGCACGTGGATTGGCTCCAACGGCCACGCGCTGGTATACGGCGGCTCCAAGTCGGGCCTGATGGGCGCGCTTGCCGATAGCGTGCTCAATGCTGGCGGGCATGTGACGGGCGTTGAGCCGAGCTTTTTTATCGAGGCAGAGTTTCAACACGACGGTATTGACGATCTCATCGTGACGAGTGACATGGCCGAGCGTAAGGCCAAGATGATCGAGCTCGGCGACGCGTTCATCGCCTTCCCGGGCGGTACGGGCACGCTCGAGGAGATTGCCGAGGTCATGTCCGCCGTGTCGTTGGGGCATCTCGATGCGCCGTGCATCCTGTACAACCTCGGGGGCTACTACAACGATCTTAAGTCGCTGCTCGGGCGCATGATCGACAAGGGCCTATCGAGCCCGCAGCGCCAGACCGGCATCTACTTTGCCGACGACCTGCGTCAAATCGCATCGATTATCGGCGCCTAAGCCTTAGGCTCATCGCTCGTGCGGCACCCAACGGCACCGTTCGCGGCGTAGATGGTTAGCCCGCCCGAGGCCTGCTCGTCCTACAATAAAACGTATCTTTGTCGATTTGACCACGGGAGGTCCCGATGGATACCCTTGCAAAACCCAAAAACCGTGCGCTGTTCTTAGTGAGCGTGGCTGCGACCGGTGCGTTTGCGGGCACCGCGGTCTGGCTGTTCTTCTTTGCGATGGAGCGCGGTATCGACTATCTATGGACCGAGATCCCGCATATGCTGGGCGTCGCTTCACCCGAGCTCGCGAGCGGCCCGTTCGGGTTTTTGCCGTATCCGTTTTTCGTCTGCCTGCTGGGCGGCCTGCTGATCGGCCTGTACGAAAAGATGACGGGCACCAAGACCGATGACCTCAACCAGGTAATGGCCAAGGTTAAGCAAGACGGTCGCTATCCGTACGACAACCTGGGCAAGCTTTCGCTCGCGGCGTTGCTGCCGCTGCTGTTTGGCGGAAGCATTGGACCGGAGGCCGGCCTGACCGGCGTTATCGCGGGTCTGTGCAGCTGGGTCGGCGACCGCATGCGTCGCTTTGGAGCTGAGTTTAGGGAGCTCACGCTGCTGGGCACCCAGGCTGCTCTGACGGCACTCTTTACCGCGCCCGTGTTTGGCTTTGTGGCGCCGCTCGCCGGAAGTGCTGACGGTCAGGGTGCCAACGAAGACGAGGATTCCGCCTCCGACGAGATCACCATCAAGCTGCCCAAGGCGCAAAAGACCGTGGTCTACGGCATCGC
Organism: Collinsella sp. AF19-1LB; assembly: GCF_003459655.1. Taxonomy (NCBI): domain Bacteria; kingdom Bacillati; phylum Actinomycetota; class Coriobacteriia; order Coriobacteriales; family Coriobacteriaceae; genus Collinsella; species Collinsella sp. AF19-1LB. The sequence continues at coordinate 51,807 of NZ_QRWO01000003.1, read as the reverse complement.
GATTGCCGGCGGTCTGGGTACCTACCTGCTGCTCGGCCAGCTTATGGGCGGCGGCATGGGCATGACCAGGTTCGAGTCCGCTCAGGTGGGCAACCTGGAACTTGTCTGGCTCATTCCGCTGGCGTTGGTCGGCACCGTATGCGGCTGGCTGTACTTTGTCTCTGAGCACGCGAGCGAAACGTTTGCCCGGGCCATAGGAGAGCGTCCTGTCGTTAAGGCAATGCTGGCCGGTCTGGTACTTGCCGCCTGCGGTACGGCTCTGCCCTACACCATGTTTGCCGGCGAGACCCAAGCCGACGTGCTCATGGAGACCTATCTGACCATTCCCGCCGGCGTGCTTATCGCGACCGGTCTTGTTAAGGCCATGCTGACGCCCGCCCTCATCAACCTTGGTTGGCGTGGCGGCCACTTCTTCCCGGTTATCTTCTCGGGTGTGAGCCTGGGCTATGGTCTTGCCATCCTCACCGGCGCCGATCCGGTCTTTTGCGTCGCCGTCTGCACCGCCTCGACGATGGGCGTCGTTATGCGTCAGCCGGTCATGGTTGTGGGCCTGCTGCTCATGTGCTTCCCGCTCAAGGGTATCGTCTGCATGATCATCGCCGCCGTCATCGCGGCGGGCATTCCGCTGCCCAAGCCGCTGCGCAAGTAGCACGGTAGCGCGCGGGCAATACAAACATCTCAAGCCCGGTGTGGGCGCTGTGTCACGGATTTGCGGGTGGACTGAATCTCGCCTGACACCGACGCTACTTCCAAATCGCGAGCGCGGCGGTGCCCAGCACGATGAGGAAAAGGCCGATGGCGCTTCGATGCGACAGCTTTTCGTTGAAGGCCAGTCGTGCGAACAGCACCGATACGACAATCGATAGTTTGTCGATTTGCACGACGACGCTCACCTGGCCTGCAGCGATGGCGTAGTAGTACAGCAGCCACGACGCGCCGGTCGCAATGCCCGATGCCGCAAGAAATGCGAGTTCGCGCGGGTCAATGCGCGCGACCTGCTCCAGCTTTCCCTTGGCAGCCACGATTGCCCATGCCATAACAAGTACCACACAGGTGCGGATTGCCGTGGCCAGGTTTGACTCGACACCTTCGATGCCGATCTTGGCGAGGACGGAGGTGAGTGCCGCGAACACGGCGGCGCCGAGGGCGTAAGCGAGCCAGGCTCGGTCTTGCTTTTGCTCTGCGCCGACGGACTGCTTTTTCTCGATCATCAAAAACGTGCCGAGCGTGATAACTGCGGTTCCCACGAGCTTGACCGCCAGGTTGCCTGTCTCACCAAAAAGCACTATGGCGATCAGCACGGCGAGCACGGTGCTCATCTTGTCGACGGGTACAACCTTGTTGACGTCTCCGATGCTGAGCGCCTTAAAGTAACAGATCCACGAGGCGCCGGTGGCGAGTCCCGAGAGGGTGAGGAATAGCCAGGCTTTGGCGGGAATGGCGCCGATTGCTCCGATGGATCCAGAAATGCCCGCCATTGCCCAGGCAAATACGAGCACCACGCAAGTACGGATGGCGGTTGCAACGTCGGAGTCGGTGTGCCTGATGCCGCATTTGGCCAAAATGGATGTGATGCCGGCAAAGAAAGCTGATGCAAATGCTGCTGTAACCCACGACACGGGTTGAGCGCCTCCTCATAAAAGACCGCGCCAGATCTGCGGCGCATGCCCGATGATACCGCGCTTGCCTACAGGTCGCGTGCTCGATAGACCTTGGTACTGATGGCGCAACTCAGTGCAAAGAGCACGAGGGCCAGTACGGCAATTCCTGCGCACAGGCAGCCGAGGACGGCGGGATCGGGATTCGCCCCAGCAATCGACATGAGCCAGTTGCTGATGGGGTTGGAGGAGCTCAGTGTGGCCATGGCAAGGCATCCGAGCAGGGCAAACAGGCCGACGGAAAGGCGCAGCGCCTCCATGTGTCCAAATCGAAAGAACAGCGGCTGTGCCAGAAACACCATCATGAGGGAGATGAGCATCGATGCGGCGGAGGCTATCGTGGTCTCAAAGACGATCTGTCCCGTCGAGGGCATGCCCATGTGATCGAAGAACGGAAAGGTGATGATGCTCAAAAGCGCGGCGGCGCAGGTCATAACGGCCGAGAAGGCAATGATGCTCAGGTAGCGTGCACAGATGATGTCTTTGCGCGAGATGGGCAGCGTCGCCCGATAACGCTCCCATCCGTTTTGATTGTCGAAGCCGGCCAGCGAACTCATGACTATGATGGGCGACATGGCACTGACCGCGCAGGCGCCGGCGCTCATACCGGAATCGCCATCCGATGCGTTGGCGAGGGCCAGTACGACGAAGATGAACAGGCCGACGCCCGCGATGCTCGGGGCGAGCGTGCGAACGATGGCGAGCTCGGACATAAAGGCGCGTTTCATTTCGAAGCCCCTTTCAGCATGAGGCGAAGATAGTCATCAATGGTTGCCCGATCGCAGGGAATCTCTGGAAAGGCCTCGAGCGTTTCGCGACGGTCGGGCACAAGCACGTCCACGCTGTAGGCGTGGTGGGCGGCGCGGGCGTCTTCGACGCAAGCCATAAGCTCGGCGGCCTGTGCCTGAGTGCAGTGAGCGATGCCAGCACGGTCAGTAATGTCCTCGCGCGGCAGGTCAAACACAATCGAGCCGTTATCGATGCAGATGACGCGGTCGGCGGTGTGATCGAGGTCGGACGTAATGTGGCTCGAGAGCAGCACGCTGCGCTGGCCGTCGGCGACAAAGGCAAGCAGCTCGTCGAGCAGTTCCTCGCGCGCCATGGGATCAAGGCCTGCGGTGGCTTCGTCCAAAACGAGCAGCTTGGCATTGTGACTGAGTGCGCAGGCAAGCTGCAACTTCATGCCCATGCCGCGGGAGAGGTCCTTGACCTTCGTCTTGGGATCGAGGCCAAATCGGTCGATGAATCCGGCGAACGTTTCGCAGCTCCACGTGGGGTACGCCGGGCCTACGAGCCTCTCGACCTGGCCCACCTTGAGCGTGGAGGGGAAGGGGCATGTGTCCAGGACAAGGCCGACGCGGGAGCGCAGGTGGCGCTGTGCCTCGTCGGGCGCGTTGGCGTCGCAGCGCTGTCCAAGCAGATGCGCCTCGCCGGCATCGAGCTTTATAAGCCCGAGCGCGGCGCGAATGGTCGTCGTCTTGCCGGCGCCATTTGCGCCCACAAAGCCAACGATCTGGCCGGGCTCCACGGCAAGTGTGACGTCTCGCAGTGAAAAACGGTCGCTCACACGGCGTGAGATGCCTTTGAGTTCTAGAAGGTTTTGCATGGTATAGCCTTTCTTGCAGATGGCTACTGCATGGTTTCGGGGGCTATCAGGTCGAGCATCTCGTGCAGCTTGTCGCGCGTAACGCCCAGGGCTTCGGCTTGGCTCGCCGCTTTCGCAAGCAGTTCTTCGATATGGCAGAGCTGGTTTTCGCGCAAGAGCTCCTGGTTGCCCTCGGCGACAAAACAGCCCTTGCCCTGCACGGTGCAGATAAACCCGAGCTGCTCCAGGTCGGCGTAGGCGCGCTTGGTGGTGATGACGCTCACGCCAAGATCGCTCGCGAGCGCGCGGATGCTGGGGAGTTTGGCTCCCGCAGTGAGTGTGCCCGAAAGGATCTGAGCTTTGACCTGTGAGGATATCTGTTCGTAGATAGGCTTATCGCTCGAATCGGATAGGATGATGTCCACAGCGGCTCCTTAGCTGTTGGGTTACACGTGTATATAACCGGTAAGCACAGTATATATACACTATGCACAGTTATGCAAGAGCTAAATGTGGAATAGCCCATCGGCGCCGCGCTTGCTCCAAAACAATCTCAATCTGTAACACCTGGGTCCGTTTTGGGTCGCCTGCTGTTACAGATCGAGATCTTATTTGCCCGCTTGCCTATTTGTCTCAGTCTGTAACAGTAAGAGTCGATTTGCGCGGCTAGATGTTACAGATTGAGACATTGGCTCCCTGCCTTCCTGTTTATCTCGATTTGTAACAGCTAGACCCAATTTGGGCGGTCAGATGTTACAAATCGAGATTGTGCCGGCGGGCCTGCCGGTTTGTCTTGATCTGTAACAGGTAGAGGCTCAAAACCCGTCTTACTGTTACAGATCGAGACAGTCCTTGAGGCGACTGCCAGGTGCACAGCGAGCTTGGCTAATGAATTTGTCCTGATAGGTGCCCTATGGCGGGATTTCGCGGCTACAATGGTGCGGTTACAACGACGTAATGCACTCAATGCAAGAAAGGATCCGCATGGCAAGCCTGTCGGATGAAATCTCGTCGCGCCGCACGTTCGCGATTATCAGCCACCCGGACGCCGGTAAGACCACGCTTACCGAGAAGCTGCTGCTCTATACCGGCAGCATCCAGACTGCCGGCTCGGTCAAGGGCAAGAGCTCGGCCAAGCATGCCGTCTCGGACTGGATGGACATCGAGAAGGAGCGCGGTATTTCCGTTACCTCCTCGGTGCTGCAGTTCACCTACAACGGCGCCTGCGTCAACATCCTCGATACCCCCGGCCACCAGGACTTCTCGGAGGATACCTACCGTACCCTTATGGCCGCCGACGCCGCAGTCATGGTCATCGACGGCGCTAAGGGCGTCGAGGCCCAGACCAAAAAGCTCTTTAAGGTCTGTACGCTGCGCCATATTCCCATCTTTACCTTTGTGAACAAGCTCGACCACGAGGCTCGCGATCCGTTTGAGCTCATGGAAGAGATCGAGAACGTCCTGGGTATCAATACGTATCCCATGAACTGGCCGATCGGCAGCGGGCGCAACTTCCGCGGCGTGTTCGATCGTCAGACCCGTCGCGTCATTGCCTTTGAGGGCGACGGCCACGCCAACGCCACCAAGAAGGTCGCCGAGGTCGAGGCCGAGCTGGGCGATCCGGCCATGGACGAGCTTATTGGCGAGGAGAACCACAAGAACCTGATGGACGACATCGAGCTGCTCGATGGCGCCGGTGACGAGCTCGACCTGGATGCCGTGGCCTGCGGCAAGCTGAGCCCGGCGTTCTTTGGCTCGGCACTCACCAACTTTGGTGTGGAGCCCTTCCTTAAAGAGTTCCTGCGTCTGGCCCCGACGCCGCGCGCCTATACCGATACACTCACCAGCGAGCCGGTCGCGCCCGCCGAGAACGACTTTAGCGGCTTCGTGTTTAAGATCCAGGCCAACATGGACAAGAACCATCGCGATCGCATTGCCTTTGTGCGCATTTGCTCGGGCAAGTTCGAGCGCGGCATGGATGCCTTCCATGTGCAGGGCAACCGCAAGCTCAAGCTGGCTACGGGCACCTCGATGATGGCCGACGATCGCGCCATCGTGGACGAGGCGTACGCCGGCGACATCGTGGGCCTGTTCGATCCCGGTATCTTTAGCATCGGCGACACCGTGTGCTCCGGCAAGCGCCACGTGCAGTATCCGCAGATCCCGACGTTTGCCCCCGAGATGTTTGCCCGCATTACGCAGGTCGACACGCTCAAGCGCAAGCAGTTTGTGAAGGGCATGGAGGAGCTTGCCCAGGAGGGCGCCATCCAGATCTTCCGCGAGCTGGGTGCCGGCATGGAGAGCGTCATCGTGGGCGTGGTCGGCGTGCTGCAGTTTGAGGTACTCGAGCGCCGCCTCAAGGCTGAGTACCGTGTCGAGGTTCGTCGCCAGCCGCTGCCCTATACGGACATTCGCTGGATCCAAAACGACTCCGACACCATCGATATCCCGGGTCTTTCGCTCACGCGCGACACGCTGCGTGTCGAGGACATGCGCGGCGGCAAGCTGCTGCTGTTCACGAGTCCGTGGAATGTTGACTGGGCGACCGACCACAACCCCGACCTTGTCCTGTCGGAGTTTGGCAACGTAACGTTTTAGTGCACCGGCGCGGTGGCCCTGCGGGGCTGCCGCACCGTTTGCTTGCCTGCCGCCGCGTGAGCGGCTATCATACCCACCGTCGCCTCAAGACCGTGGCGGCCGAGCAGTTCGGGTCCGATATCCTGCTCGTTAAACCTAAAACCAAAGGAGTACATAATGATCAAGAAGGTCATGGAGGACTACAAGGTCCTGTTGCGGAGCATTCCCGCGGCAACGGTTTCGCTGTTTTTCGTGAGCGTCATCATGATGAACCTGCTGGCCAACAAAGAGCTTATCAGCCTACCGTATCTGGCACTCGATTGCGGCTTTGTGGTGAGCTGGGTCTCGTTTTTGTGCCAGGACATGATCTGCAAGCGTTTTGGCGCCAAGGCATCCATCAAAATCTCTATCCTCGCGCTGGCGGTCAACCTGGCCGTAAGCCTGTGCTTTTGGCTGTGCTCGCTCACGCCCGGCATGTGGGGCGCCTACTATGACACGGGCATGATCGAGGTCAACACCGCCCTTAACGCCACCATCGGCGGCACCTGGTACGTGGTGTTTGGATCTTCGCTCGCCATGCTCGTCTCTGCCGTCGTTAACTCCACGCTCAACCAGTCGCTCGGCCGTATGCTCAAAAAGAATAACTTTGCGAGCTTCGCCTTCCGCTCCTATGTGTCCACGGGTGTTGGCCAGTTTATCGACAACCTGGTCTTTGCCATTGTGGTGAGCCACACGTTCTTTGGCTGGACCTGGGTGCAGGTTCTTATGTGCTCGCTGACCGGCGCTGTTGCCGAGCTGCTGTGTGAGGTCTTCCTGAGCCCCGTGGGCTACAAGGTCGTGCGTGGCTGGGAGCGCGAGAATGTGGGCGCCGAGTACCTCGAGCGTCACGCAACCGCCTAAGGAGCAAGTATGCGGGTTTTGATCACGGGTGCCTCGGGCGGTATCGGAGCCGCGTGCGTGCAGCGTTTTTTGGACGAGGGCCACGAGGTCGTGGGCTTTGATTTGCTGCCGGCGGCAGTCGAGCACGAGCACTATCGCCATCTGATCGTCGATGTCCGCGAGCCGGACTCGTTTCCGGACGAGCTTGAACCCCAGGTGATCGTGAACGTTGCCGGCACGCAGGATTCGGCCGACGATATTGCCGCCAACCTGTGCAGCACCATCAACGTGACCGAGCGCTATGCCTTTGTGGGGGAGGGGCTTGCCGCCAAGCCGGCGCCGGCCATTACATCCGTGGTCAATGTGGGGTCGGCGAGCGGGCATACGGGATCGGAGTTTCCCGCCTATGCCGCCAGCAAGGGCGGCGTTATCGCCTACACCAAGAACCTTGCAAACCGCTTGGCGCCGCAGGCCATCGCCAACAGTGTGGACCCGGGCGGCGTCATCACGCCGCTCAACCGTTGCGTGATGGAAGACGAACACCTGTGGAACCAGATTATGGAGCTCACGCCGCTTAAGCGCTGGGCCACCGCCCAAGAGATCGCCGAGTGGATCTACTTTGTGGGCGTGACCAACCGGTTTATGACCGGGCAGAGCCTGCTGATCGATGGCGGAGAGGCCGGCCGCACCCAATTTATTTGGCCCGAATAGGAAACGCGCCCGATGGAAAGCCGTCGGGCGCGTTTTTGATGTATCGATTTTTAGCCGAGGCAAGTCCAGTTGACGGGGGTCGAGCCGTGCTGTTCGAGTAGCCGATTGGCTGCCGAGAAGGGGCGCGACCCCATAAAAGCGGGGAGTTCTGCCGTGGCACGGTTGGCCGAAAGTGGCGAGGGGTGCGTGGAGGCCAGACAGAACTTGCCGCTTGCCTTGCCCGCGCCGGTCGCGGCGAGCTTGCCCTCAACCATCTGCTGGGCAAAGCGGCCCCATGCCAAAAAGACTACCGGCTGGGGCAGCTGACAGCAGCGTTCGATAACGTAGTCGGTGAGCGCGCTCCAGCCCAGCTTGGCGTGCGAGTTCGCGGCATGCTCGCGCACGGTGAGCGTAGTGTTGAGGAGCAATACGCCCTGCTGTGCCCATGGCGTTAGATCTCCCGTGGCGGGAACGGGGCAGCCCAGGTCGGCATTGAGCTCCTTATAGATGTTGCGCAGGCTCGGCGGCAGCTTGGTTTGCGTCGCGGGGACCGAGAACGAAAGCCCCATGGCCTGGTTGGGTCCGTGATAGGGGTCTTGACCCAAGATGACAACTTTGGCTTGGTCTGCCGGCGTGTAGACGAGGGCATTGAGGATGTCGTCTTGTGCCGGGTAGATGGTTTGCTCGGCACGCAAAAGGGCGATGCGCTCGAGCAGCTGGTTCGTAGTGTCACGTACCGGCTGCGGCGCATCGCCCAACCAAGTTGCTATGTTGCGGTTGCGGGTCGCGGTGTCCATGGGGCTCCTTTATGGCAGATGCTCTGTTGGCATCTATTGTAAAGGCACACCGGAAACCTTTATGCCGCGGCTGCATAAGGAGTGGGGACTACGAGACGCGCTCGGGCGCTCCTGCCATACGGGCCTGTCCATGTTCACGGAGGCGCGGAAGCTCGACGGTTGCCACCATGACGCCGGTGAGGATGAGGGCGGCGCCAAAGAAGGCGATGGGGCTCAGGACCTCGCCGACCAGGAAGAACGAGAAGACGGCAGAGCAGACCGGTTCGAGTGAGAAAGCGAAGCCGGTGGTCTCGGCGGGCACGTGGGGCTGCACGAGCGTCTGGGTGATAAAGCCATAGGCAGAGCAGATGAGTGCGAGGGCAACGACGACTACGACCTCGCCCGGCGTGCCGGGAAGCGTGAAACCGCCAAAGACGAATGCGGCGATGCCCGAGAACAGGCCGCCAAAGCCCAGCTGCCAAACGCCCAGAGCCAGCGGGTCGACATCTTCGACAAAGCGCTTCGCCACAATGATGTGGCCGGCATAGACAAAGGCCGAGAGCAACATGATGAGCGCGCCCGGGTTCAGGCTGGTGAAGTCGGCGCCCGAGAGCAGCAGCATGCCACAGGTGACGATGGCGGTGCCGACGAGAACTTTGCGCTCGGGGGCGCGGCGCAGCAGGGCGGCGTTGGCAAACGGCACGATTACGACCGTCAGGCTCTGCAAAAAGCCGGCGGTTGAGGCGGAGGTGAGGCTGGAACCCAGGCACATACAGGTGAGCTCGGTTGCCATGATGGCGCCGATGATGGCGGAGCGAACCATCACGTCACGGTTGATACGCAGCGCGTGCTTGTGGAAGAGCAGCAGACAGGCCACAAAGGCGATGATGCAGCGCAGCGCAACGATGCTCGTGGCGTTCATGCTATCCATGCCGATCTTCATGAGGGGGTACGAAAAGCCCCATGCGACGGGAACGGAAAATGAGAGCGCGATTGCTTTTTTGCGATCCATGGGACTCCTTTTGTTACAGAACGGTTTCGCAAAAAGGATTCTGCTCCCAGATGTGGATGTAGTAAAGCGAATGTATCTTCAGTATGATTAAGAAATACTAATGTTGCTAGAAAAAGCGCTGGCAAAACGTTTTACGGCTGCATTGATGTGGAGGCACGATGGCATCGCGGTATCAGATTGTTTGTATGGTGGTCGATCGCGGCAGTCTTAAGGGTGCAGCCGATGAGCTGGGCTATACACAAAGCGCGGTGAGCCAGGCCGTCAAGGCGCTCGAGCGCGAGCTGGGCACCACGATTATCGAGCGCGGTAAGCAGGGCGTATCGCTTACGCGCGACGGCAAACAGTATCTGCCGTATCTGCGCCAGATTGTAACTGCCGAGGCCGAGCTTGAGGGCAAGCGTCAGGAGTTGCTGGGGCTTTCGTCGACTGACATTCGCATTGCGACGTTTACCAACGTGAGTCGTACCGTGCTGCCGCGCGTGATCCGCGACTTTGGGGCCCTGCACCCGGGCGTTCACTTTACGCTCAAGCAGGGCGATTACACGCGCAACGCCCAGTGGGTGCACGATGGCGTGGTTGACTTTTGCTTTACGGCACGCGGATTTACCGCGGGGCTCGAGAAGCGCGTGGTCTATCATGACGAGTTGGTAGCATTGTTGCCGGCCGCGCATCCGCTGGCGGCAAAGGAAAAGGTGACACTCGCCGACCTAGCGTCCGAGCCGTTTGTGCTGCTGGATGAGGGCGAACAGAGCCTGGTGCTCGATGCATTTGCGGCGCATGGGCTGTCACCGCACGTGACGAGCGAGGTGACCGACGACTACACCATCATGGCGATGGTGGAGGAGGGCCTAGGCGTGAGTATGCTGTATCGCCGTACCGTCGAGGGCATGCGGGCCGATATTCGCGTACGACCCATCGTGCATGCTCCTTCGCGTGACGTGGTTGCAGCCTGGCGCAGCTGGGACACCATGCCTGTCGCCACGAGGCACTTTATCGACTATATGAGCTCGCATATTGTCAATTAATGACTGGCGTGGCGTTGAGTGTGGTGATTAGCGGGCTGTCGCTTTGGCTTGCGTCAGACGGTAGGTGTGTGCCGGATGGCAGAGCAATACCGCCACGACCATAAAGAACGCCGTGGTGCCCAGGCTGATGGGGTAGACCATCATGATGTTCGCAAAGGTGCGGAAGTGCGGGAACACGCAGAATACCCAGTAGAAGCGGATGCCGCAGACACAGATCATGGTGATGAGGGCGGGCATGAGCGAGATGCCAAAGCCGCGCAGGTAGCCGGACATATTCTCGTAGAACATGCTAAAGGCGTATGCCGGGAAGATCGAGCACACACGGATATAGCCGATCGAGACGATGTTGGGGTCGCTGTTGAACAGCGCCAGGATCTCGCGCCCCAGACCGACGATGATGACGATGGTGGTGAGTGCGACGATACCGCCTTCGACCAGGCAGACCTTGAGCGTCTTGGTGCAGCGGTCGATCTGGCGAGCGCCGTGGTTTTGCCCCACAAAGGTGGTGCAGGCCTGGCTAAAGCTGTTGAGCAGGTTGTAGCACACGTACTCCAGGCTCATGGCAGCGCTGGATGCCGCCATGACCTCGGTGCCCAGGCTGTTGATGGCGGACTGGATGATGATGTTGGCGACGGCAAAGACGGCGCTTTGGATGCCGGCGGGCAGGCCGATCTTGACGATGCGCTTGAGGGCGACGGGGTCGATAGCCAGATCGCGCAGGGTGACGCGGACGACGGAATCGGTCTTGAGCAGACGGATAAAGAGCGTGACTGCGCTGACGGTATAGGCGATGGCGGTGGCGATAGCGACACCCGCGACGCCCCAGTGGAGCACGGGGACAAAGATGAGGTCCAGGCCAATGTTGAGGACGGTGGACACGGCAAGCGCCTGCAGCGGCATGCGGGTGATGCCGACGGAGCGGAAGATTGCGGCCTCAAAGTTGTAGAGCAAGATCGAGGGCATGCTGAGCAAAAAGACGCGTAGGTAGAGTGAGGCGAGTGGCATGGTCTCGGCGGGAACGTTGAGCGCGGCGAGCATGGGCTCGGCAAAGATCTCGCCCAGGGCGATGACGACAAAGCCCACGAGCGCCATTAAAATCGAGGTATGGACGGCGCGTTTGACCATGTTCTGATCGTTGCGGCCGATAGCGTTGGCAATGACCACGTTGGAGCCAAGCGACATGCCGATAAACAGGTTGAGCATAAGACTGGTAAGCGGAACATTGGAGCCGACCGCCGCCATGGCGAGGGTTCCCTGGTCGCCTGAGAAGTTACCGATGATGACCGTGGCGATGAGGTTCGATAGCTGCTCCAAGATGCTCGTGGCGGCCACGGGGAAGGCGAACAGGGGAATATTGCGCCACAGTGAGCCGGTGGTCATGTCAATGTGCTTGGACGCGGTATCAGCCATACGCTCTCAATCTCTAATATGCTCTTTCGTGCTTATTTGCGCAGATGATGATACTCCTAATCGACTAGTCATTGGGGACGTTCTTGAATGACTAGTCGTTTAAGAACGTCCCCAATGACTAGGTGGGGAAGGCGTGCGACAATGGTGGGCGTTGTGTTGTTCGCGCTAAGGAGTTGCCATGTTGTTGTGTCCCGTTTGCCATGAGCCGTTGGTGGACGATGAGCGCGGTGCTGTGTGCGCGGGCGGACACCGGTTTGATCGTGCGCGCGAGGGCTATCTGTATCTACTGCGCTCGTCCAAGAGCGGCGACTCCATGGGCGATCCCAAGTCGCAGGCGCGTAGTCGTCGCGACTTTCTGAACCGCGGTTACTATGCGCCGTTGCGCGATGCGATGGTCGAGCTGGTGCGCAAGCAGGTGTCTGGGCGCGCGGCGTCTGCAGGCGTCCCCATGACCTTGCTCGATATTTGCTGCGGCGAGGGCTACTACACTAGCGCCATGGGTGCGGTGCCGGACGTGGATGCTTACGGTTTCGACCTGGGCAAGGAGATGGTGCGCCTGGCCGCCAAGCGCGGCGATGCGACCTACTTTGTGGCCAATATGAAGGACATCCCCGTGGCCGATGGCGCCTTCGATATGGTGACCGAGCTCTTCGCTCCCTTTAACGAGCGCGAGTTTGCCCGCGTGCTGGCGCCCGAGGGCTCGCTCTACACCGTGGTGCCGGGTGCCCGTCATCTGTTTGGGCTCAAGGAGGTGCTCTACGACACGCCGTACCTTAACGACGAGAAGCTGCCGAAGACGACCGAGCTCGAGTTGGTGGGAACGCAGCGGGTGTCTGCGAACATTACGCTCCAGACCCAGGCTGACATCGAGGCGGTGTTCCAGATGACGCCGTACTACTACCGTACGCGCCCCGCCGACAAAGAGCGCCTGGCAAACCTGGACACCCTTCAAACCGATATCGACTTCATCATCGCCGAGTACCGCCACTAATCTACCAAAAAGGGACAGGTTTATTTTGGCAGGTTTTATCTGGGCAAATGCAAAGGGCCGACCGCGGAGATGTGCGATCGGCCCTTTTTAGTTGCTTGGCTGCAGAGGCTATGAGAAGCGAGCGCTTACAGGCGGTCCTTGTTCTCGGCCTTGACGGCGTGCGCCTGCTGAACAAAGAACAGGTCGTACACCACGATGACAAAGGCGCCAAAGTTGATGGCGTCGCCGCCAAACGCGGGAAGCGTGAGCACCGCCTGGGCAAGCGTGGCGACTGCAGCAACGATACCGAGCTTAAACGCGCCGTCAACCTGCGAAGGCTTGTTGGCACCCTTGATGCCCGCAACGCCCGCGGCAAGATCGATGAGGCCCTTGGCGATAATCACGGCCGCGGCGAGCATGGCGTTCGATCCGTAGGTGGACTCGAACTTGCCGGTCGCGATGCCGGCGATTCCTATGACGAGACTGGCGATGCCCAGAACAAAATAAATCAGGGCAAGGATTTTGAGTGTCTTGCGAGTGAAGCTCATGGCTGGTCCTTTCGATACGAGTACGCCAACCTGGCGCACCCTATGTGCTGCACATATGGTGAAGCACATTGTAGTTCAACGCGGCGATGCATGCGCCTGAAAGCGTCTCTTGCCTGCACGGTTCAACCTTTCAAAAAGGAAAGCTGGACGTAAGTCAAATCGATGGCAGCGCATGCGCGGCGCTGCGATGATGAGGCCATGGTAAGAGCTGGACCGAAGGAGGAGCCATGATGTACGGAGTCAAGCAAGTGGATGAGCCGCGGTCGCTGGGAAGGCGCATGAGTGATTCTGTGATCGCTGCCGTGTGCACGGTATTGATGGCGGTGCTTTGCATTGGGATGCTGTGGACCATGTCGCATGTGGGACAATAACGGACGGTTGGGTGCCGACATGAATGGCGCCCATGTATTCGTTTTGTTTGCTAAGGAGTGTCCATGGGCGTCGTCGATCCCTTTTCTGTTGCTCGGGCTGCTGGGCTCGAGCTCGTGCGGACGTCCGAGGGCCTTACGCTCACCGACGGCACGATGGAGTTGCGTGCCGATTTTGGCCGCATGCTTCCACGGCTCAAGCAGGGTCGTCTGCAGCAAGAGCTGTTGGTAAAGGCTGCGCGCACAAAAGGCATCGAACAACCATGGGCGATTGACGCCACGGCAGGCTTTGGCGAGGATTCGCTGCTGCTGGCGGCAGCGGGCTTTACCGTCGATCTGTATGAGCAGGATTGCGTGATCGCGGCGCTGCTCCAGGATGCCCTGGATCGCGCGGCAGATGATTCGGCGCTTGCGGCCGCCGTGGCGCGCATGCACTTACATGCGGGCGAGGACAGCATTGCCGGCCTTCGCCATACGGCTGAGCTGGTCGAGCGCGATGAGCTCGCGGCTCCCGACGTGGTGTATCTGGACCCCATGTTTCCTGAGCGCACCAAGAGCGCGGCGGTCAAAAAGAAGTTCCAGCTCTTGCACCATCTGGAACAGCCGTGTGCCGATGAGGAGACGCTGGTTAAAACTGCGCTTGCAGTGCGGCCGCGCAAGGTCGTTATCAAACGGCCGGTGAAGGGCCCATTGCTTGCCGGCGTTAAGCCGAGCTATCAGCTTGCGGGCAAGGCCGTCCGCTACGATGTTTTGGTGCCGCCGCGCCCGTAGCCTGCGCGTGATGGCCGGCGATGTGTCGGTGCCGTGCCGCTGCGTGAGCGCCGCTCCGTTGCGGAGCCTATTTCCAAGGATGCGACGTCAGATGCCACCCGCCGCAGTATTCGCATTTGTAGCAGGCCAAACCACGCCGTCCACGGTTTTCGCAGTCGGCCATAACGGCCTCGGCCTCGGCGCGTGTGTCGTAGCGGTTTTTGCGCTCGCACGATTTGTAGCGCCAAGCCTCATCGCGCTCGGCGTCCAGGGCATCGCGGCGCTCGTCCTCGCGCGCAAACAGGTCGCTCATATCGCCGCCGGTGGCAGCGCCCAAAAACTCGCTTTTGGCCTTTGACCAGGCGGCTCGCTTTTTGCTTCCCATCCGCTCCTTGCCCTTTCCAAACGCTGGTATCATTGCTCAATCAAAGTGATACCAATAAACGTGAGGTCGCCGCGTGATGATCAGAAAAACCCTCGAGACCGACATTCCCGCCGTCATGGCTATCTATGATGCCGCCCGCGCCTTTATGCGCGCGCATGGCAACGCCACGCAGTGGCCCGAGGGCACGCCTTCGGCCGAGCAGCTGGCTGCCGATATCGCCGCCGGTGGCAGCTATGTGTGCGAAGTCGACGGTCGCGTGGTGGCGACGTTTGCCTTTTTGCCGGGCCCGGACGAGTGCTATGACGTCATCGAGGACGGTCAGTGGCGCAGCGACACTCCGTACGCCGTGCTGCACCGCGTGGCGTCCGACGGCACCGTGCACGGTATCGCGGCCGCGATGTTTGCCTTTGCCAAGGAGCGTGCCGACCATCTGCGTATCGATACGCACGCGGACAACCTGCCCATGCAGGGTGCGAGCCTCAAGGCAGGGTTCGAGCGCGCCGGCGTCGTGTATGTGTCCGACGGCACGCCGCGCGTTGCGTTCGACTGGCTGCGCGAGGCATAAGGGCCGAGTCACATACCAGCGTTTCATCGAAATGAAAATGGCCCCGCGTGGGGCCATTTTTGGTAAAACGCGTCGTTGTGGGACTCGCATTGTTACCGCCTCAGATGAGACCGGGCAGACAAAAGGGGAGGTGCCGGCTTTCGTAAGGCGCGAACCTACGAAAATCGCCGCGCGGCAACGCAGGGCGATGAGCTTGGTCGGGGGATAGGGCCCGCTTCGCCCGCCGGCCCGTAAATTGTATCATCCAGTGTGGAACGAGGATGCCCGTTGCCGAGTGCGACGGGCTTGCAATAAGAGGAGAGCCATGTCGAAGCAAGCGGTCGTTGGAATCTTGGCGCATGTCGATGCCGGCAAGACCACACTGGCCGAGGCCATGCTGTTCTGCGCGGGTCGCATTCGCAAGCGCGGCCGCGTGGACGATGGCGACTCGCACCTGGATACCAACGCCATCGAGCGCGAGCGCGGCATCACGATTTTCTCGTCGCAGGCCGTGTTCGACCACGGTGATACCCGCGTCATGCTCGTGGACGCTCCCGGACACGTGGATTTTTCGGCCGAGGCAGAGCGCACGTTGCGTGCGCTCGACTACGCGATTTTGGTGGTAGGTGCCAACGACGGCGTGCAGGGGCACACCGAAACCCTGTGGCGCCTGCTTGCGCGCTATGACATTCCGACGTTCATCTATATCAACAAAATCGATTTGGAGAATCCCGGCCGCGATGTTTTGCTGGCACAACTTGGGCAGCGTCTTTCCGAGGGCTGCCTCGATGCGAACGAACTGCTGGCGGGCGGCGCCGCTTGGGAGGACGCTGCCGCGTTGGACGAGGCAGCCCTCGAGGAGTTTCTTGAGACGGGTGAGCTTTCCGTTGCAACGCTTTCGCGCATGGTTGCCGAGCGCAGGCTCTTTCCCTGCTTTGCCGGCTCGGCGCTCAAGGATCAGGGCGTGGGCGAGCTGCTGGATGGTATGTGCACGCTGATGCGTGAGCAGGCGTGGCCGCCGGAGTTCGCCGCGCGTGTCTATCGTGTCAGCCGCGGTGTTCGTGGCGAGCGCTTGGCTTGGGTTAAAGTGACCGGCGGCACACTGCATGCCAAACAGATGATTGACGGGCGTTCCGGCGCCGAGGCATGGGAGCAAAAGGTCGATCAGGTGCGCATCTATAACGGAGAGAAGTACGAGCTTGCCCAGGAAGTTGCCGCTGGCGGTATTTGTGCCGTGACGGGTCTTGCGCACGTTCGCCCGGGGGATGCCTTGGGTGCGGAGCCCGGGTGCGATGCGCCCGTCATTGCGCCGGTCCTCACCTATACGGTGCTCCCGGGCGAACATGATGTCCATGCGGTGTTTAAAGCGCTGGCTGAGCTGACGGACGAAGACCCCATGCTCGGCGTAAGCTGGAATACGCATCTTGAGCAGATTCACTTGCAGTTGATGGGCGCCGTGCAACTCGAGGTCGTGCAGCGGGTGTTGGCCGATCGCTTTGACCTTTCGATTGAGTTTGAGCCCGGCGGCATTCTCTATAAGGAGACTATTTCGCGGCCGGTCGAGGGCGTGGGCCACTTTGAGCCGCTGCGCCACTATGCCGAGGTGCATCTGCGCCTGGAGCCGTTGCCGGCGGGTTCGGGTGTGCAGTTTGGCACCGTGACCTCGGCCGACGAGCTCGATCTTAACTGGCAGCGTTTGGCACTCACCAACGCTATGGAGCGCGACCACCTGGGCGTGCTGACGGGCTCGCCCATCACCGATGTGCGCATTACGCTCGCGGGCGGCCGCGCGCATGCCAAACACACCGAGGGCGGCGATTTTCGCCAGGCCACGTACCGCGCGATTCGCCAGGGTTTGATGCAGGCGCGCGAGGCCGGCGCGGCGGTGTTGTTGGAGCCGTGGTATCGCTTTGAGCTCGAGGTGCCGGGGGAGTGCGTGGGCCGGGCGCTCTCGGATGCCACGCGCATGAGTGCCGAGTACGAGCCGCCGACGATGGCGGGAGACCGGGCGAAGCTTGTGGGTCGCGTTCCGGCATCCGAGGTGCAAGATTATGCGCTGGAGGTGGCTGCCTACACGAGCGGTCGCGGGCATCTGTACCTGGAGTTCGCCGGTTATGCGGCTTGCCATGATGGCGAGCGCGTAATCGAGGCTGCCGCCTACGAGCCCGAGGCCGATCTGCCCAACACGCCCGACTCGGTCTTTTGCGCCCACGGCGCCGGCTACACGGTCAAATGGTACGACGCACCCGCTGCGGCGCACGTAAAGGTCGATCCCGCCACCTTCCGCCCCTGGCGAGCAGCAGACGCCGAGTTTTTCGGCCACATGTGACAAAGGGGCAGTTCCTTTGTCACATGCTATTGGTATAACTCGGTATAAGTTGGTATAACTGTTACCAGGGTTTGCCAATCCGAGGAGGCCGATATGAATCCAAATCCCTTTAAGCCCACAGCTGGTAAGCGGCCTCCGATACTCATCGGTCGCGAGTCGGTCATCGAAGATTTTGAGGAAGGGCTCGACAACGGCGCCGGAGCGCCGGGCAGGCTCATGCTCATTACGGGAAACCGCGGCTATGGCAAAACGGTTCTCCTGCGGGAGCTGCAACGTCTAGCCAGCGAGCGCGGATGGGCGGTTGTCTCCGATTCCGCTTCGCTTGGTTTGTGCGACCGCTTGGCCGACGCGCTTCGCTCGAATAAACCCGTTGTGACGTCAATGGAGTTTGGGCCGTCGTTTGGCCGGATGTCGGTCGAGGCGGCGCGGGCAAAAGGCGAGACATTGCGAGGGCTGGTCAACGAGCGTCTCAAGAAGCTCGGTCCGGGCAAGGGCGTCTTGTTTGCGATTGACGAGGCACAATCGGTGTCTATCGAGGAACTGGCGGCTCTTGCCGTCCTCTATCAGCAGGTGCTCGGAGACCAGGATGCCACGGGCTTGCCCGATAGCGACCAGCGCGGTCTTGCGCTGGCGTTCGCCGGCTTGCCCAGTATGGTTGACGATCTGCTCGAAGAGCCGAGCGTGACGTTTTTGCGGCGTGCCCAGCAGCGTACGTTGGGGGCAATATCTTTGCCCAAAGTGCGCGATTCGTATATCCAGACGGTCAAAGACGCTGGTCTTTACGTTGACGCGGAGACGGCGGACCTTGCGGCGCGCAAGAGCATGGGGCATCCCTATATGGTTCAGCTGGTGGGCTATTACATGTGGCGGTCTGCTGTCCGGCGTGGCTCGCAGGTCATCGAAAGGCGCGATGTCGAGAATGGCCATGCGGATGCCGTCTCCGAGTTCTACGAAGCGGTTGACGCACCTCTGTATTACGGTCTGCGCAGCCCTCAGCGCCTCTTTATCGAGGCTATGGCGGTTGACGAGGACAAGCCGACGCGCACGGCGGATATCATTGAGCGCTGCGACCGTACCCAGAGCTGGGCGAGTAAATATCGCGCAAGCCTGATTCGCGAGCGCGTCATCGAGGCCGCCGGATACGGCCTTGTGCGGTTTACCGTGCCCATGCTGGGCGAGTATATCCGCGACCGCGTTTTATGGCATGAGTAGGGTGATAAAGGTGACGGAACAGAAGATGAGCCCGCAGGCTATCGAGGTGCGCGGTGCACGTGTCCACAATCTCAAGGACATCGATATCGATATTCCGCTGGGGAGGCTCGTGGGCATTGCCGGCGTGTCGGGCTCGGGCAAGAGCTCGCTGGCGCTGGGAGTTCTTTATGCCGAGGGCTCGCGCCGTTACCTGGAGGCGCTCAGCACCTATACTCGACGTCGCCTGACGCAGGCCGAGCACGCCCAGGTGGACGAGGTATTGCACGTACCGGCGGCACTCGCGTTGCATCAGCGTCCCAGTGTGCCAGGCGTGCGCTCGACCTTTGGTACCATGACCGAGCTCAACAACAGTCTGCGTTTGCTCTTTAGCCGCTGTGCCCATCACGTGTGCCCACATTGCGGGGCGCGTGTGGAGCCGAGCCTTAACGTGGCTGCGGGCCTGTCGCTCACGTGCCCCGCATGCGGCCGCGAGTTCTACGCGCCGAGTGCCGAGGACCTTGCCTTTAACAGCGGCGGTGCGTGCCCTACCTGCGGCGGCACCGGTGTCATGCGCGAGGTGGACGAAGCGAGCCTGGTGCCCGACGAGTCAAAGACCATCAACGAAGGCGCGGTGCTTCCCTGGGGTACGCTCATGTGGGATCTGATGAAGCAGGTAGCCGGCGAGATGGGCGTGCGCACCGACGTGCCGTTTAACCAGCTCACGCCCGCCGAGCGCGACATTGTGTTCCACGGTCCGGCGGTTAAGAAGCACATTCTCTACGTTCCCAAAAAAGGCGAGGGCGCCACGCCGCTCGACTTCACCTATTACAATGCCGTCTATACGGTCGAGAATGCGCTCGCCAAGGTTAAGGACGATAAGGGACTTAAGCGCGTGGCTCGCTTTTTGCGCGAGGGCCCGTGCCGTGACTGCGGCGGCACGCGTCTCTCCGAGGCTGCGCGCCAGCCCCAGGTGCGTGGTATCAATCTGGCGCAGGCCGCGGCCATGACGCTGGGTGAGGCGATTGAGTGGGCGCGCGGGGTGCCCGCATCCTTGCCGGCCGAGATGCAGCCCATGGCGACGGATATCTGCGATTCGTTTTTGAGCGCGGCTCGTCGCCTGGTCGACCTGGGGCTCGATTACCTCTCGCTCGACCGCGCCGGTGCTACGCTCTCCACGGGTGAGCGCCAGCGCGTGCAGCTTGCCCGCGTGGTGCGCAACCGCTCGACGGGCGTGCTGTATGTGCTCGACGAGCCCTCGATCGGCTTGCATCCTGCCAATGTTGACGGCTTGGTAGGCGTAATGCGCGATCTGGTGGATGACGGCAACACCGTGGTCGTTGTCGACCACGACACGCGCGTATTGGCGGAAGCCGATTATCTGGTCGAGATGGGCCCCGTTGCCGGAGCGGGCGGCGGTAATGTGATCGCCGCCGGTACGGTGGATGAGGTCGAGCAATCGCAGGACAGCCGCATCGCCCCGTTTTTGCGCTCGGAGCCCAAGCGCTTGCGGCCGCAGGTGGCTGACGACGAAATGTTCGACCAGGGCCATATCCGCATGGCGACCGATGCCATCCATACCGTCAAACCGCTCGAAGTCGATATACCGCGCGGTCGTCTCGTCGCGGTGACGGGCGTTTCGGGTTCGGGTAAGACGACGTTGGTGCTCGAGACGCTCATCCCGGCGCTCAAGGCTCAGGCAACTGGCGAGCGCCTGCCAAGCCATGTGCGCTGGATCGATGCCGAGGGCATCGCACGCGCCAACCTGATTGACGCTACGCCCATCGGCGCCAACGTGCGCTCGACGGTGGCGACTTATGCCGACATCCATGACGAGCTGCGTCGCGCCTTCGCCCGTACGCCCGAGGCCAAGGCAGCTGGCTACAAGGCGGGCGCATTTAGCTACAACACCGGCGCCTTGCGCTGCCCTACGTGCGATGGCACGGGTTCGATATCGCTCGACGTGCAATTTTTGCCCGATGTCGAGATCGTCTGCCCGTCATGTCGCGGCTCACGCTATGCAGACGCGGCCTCGCATATCCATCGCGAGGGCAAGGACGGGAGCCTGCTTACGTTGCCGCAGCTCATGGACATAAGTGTGGACGAGGCCCTCGACGCTACGGTGGGGCTCAAGAAAGTTCAGGCGCGCTTACAGACCCTGCACGACCTGGGCTTGGGTTATCTCACGCTCGGCGAGCCCACGCCGGCGCTTTCGGGCGGCGAGGCGCAGCGCCTTAAGCTCGCGAGCGAGATGGGCCGCGTGCAGGATGATGCCGTATTCGTGTTCGACGAACCCACAATTGGCCTGCACCCGCTCGATGTTCAGGTGCTGCTGAGTGTGTTCGACGGCCTCGTTGCCAAGGGCGCCACAGTCGTCGTAATCGAGCACGACCTCGACCTTATCCGTAACGCCGATTACGCAATCGACATGGGCCCAGGTGGTGGCGACGCAGGCGGGCAAATCGTCTGCGTCGGCACGCCGGGCGACATCGTGGCATGCCCCGCAAGCATCACCGGCCGCTACCTATAACCGAATGTGACAAAGGGACCGTCCCTTTGTCACATTCCCAGAAAGCCTGTTTGGCGCAGAGCCTCGTAGAGGACGATGGCGGCGCTGTTGGAGAGGTTGAGTGCGCTGATGCGGTAGTCGTCCGGATTGACGAAGTTGCCGCAGATATCCTGTCGAAGGATGGCTTCGTGGCTGTCCTCGGTATGCCCGAGCGACTCCTCGTGGGCCTCCCAGGCGTCGGCGTTTTCGAGCGAGTCGCAATCGCGCAACATGGGGATGCGCTCGCAGCGCTCGGGCGCCGCGGCAAGCAGTGGCTCGGGAATCCCCGAGCTCTCGCTGCCAAAGACCAAAAAGTCACCGTCGCGGTAGGTACTTTGCGCATAGGTGCGGCGCGCCTTTTTGGTCAGCAGATGCAGGCGTTCGTCGGCGGGGGAGAGGCCGTTGCGCGCAAGGAAATCCTCCCAGCCGGCATAGGTCGTCACGTCCAAATTTTGCCAGTAGCCCAGGCCGGCGCGACGCACCGTCTTGTCGTCGAGCGAAAACCCCAGCGGCTCCACCAGATGCAGGCGGGCGCCGGTAACCACGCAGGTGCGGCCGATATTGCCCGTATTGGCCGGAATCTCGGGCGCATACAGCACAATGTTGAACATGAATCTCCTTGGCTCAGAACGAAAAACCACCACGAAGGGCACCTTCGTGGTGGTTTGGCGGTTACGTAGGCGGAAAAATGCCCGCTTGGATAAATCTAGGCGCGGTGCCAGTCGGTCAGGCAGGCATCGAGGGAGGCGATGAGCGCATCCTTGTCCATGTGACGGCCGATGATGCACAGGCTCGTCATGCGGTCGCCCGTCTCGTCGTCCCAAATCTGCATGATCTCGGGGTTCTCGTCGATGATCTTCTGCTTCTCGCCCTCGGGCGCGGAGTCAACGAACAGACCGTTCTCCATCAGGCGCATTTGGTGGCCGGCCTGCTCGAACATGTAGCACATGTCCGGATCGCCGGTCTGCCACAGCGGACCCTTGACGCGGATGACCTCGTCGGGCCACTCCTGCTCAACAAAATCGGTGAACTTCTGCAGGTCAAACGGCTTGCGGCGCGAGTACACAAAGGTCTCGATGTCGTACTCGAGCACCTCGGGGTCGTCGTGCTCCTCGGGATGCTCCATGGCCTCGATCCAGGCGGCGGAGTTGTAGGCGCGCATAAAGTCGAAGCGGTCGGTGTCGAGCAGCTCCTCCATGGGGACCTCGCCGTTTTGGGCCTCGACAATCACGGCGTCCTTCTGCAGGCTGCGCACGATAGCCTTGAGCTCGGCGATCTGCTCAGGGCTCACGGTATCGGTCTTGTTGAGGATCAGCGTGGAGCAGAACTCGATCTGCTGGATGAGCAGGCTCTCGATGTCGTCCTCGTCGATATCCTCGGCCAGCAGGTCGCGACCGCCGTTGAACTCGTCGTACATGCGGGCGCAATCGACCACGGCCACGATGTTGTCGAGTGCAAGCTTGGGCTGGCCGCCCACCTTGGCCTCGTCGCAGAAGCTTGAGATGGTGTAGGCGATGGGGATAGGCTCGCAGATACCCGAGGCCTCGATGATGATGTAGTCGAACTTGCCCGAATCGGCGATGCCCTGCAGCTGGTTGGCAAGGTCGTCCGAAAGCGTGCAGCAGATGCAGCCGTTGGTGAGCGGGATGAGGTCGTCGGTCTCGGAAAGGCCGCCGTCGGCGATGAGGCTGGCGTCGACGTTGATCTCGCCGATATCGTTGACGATCACGGCGGCGCGGATGCCGCCGTCGTTAGCGAGGATGTGGTTGAGCAGTGTGGTCTTGCCGGCACCGAGGTATCCGGTAAGCATGATGATCTTCACGGGTTTGTTGGGCATGTGCCCTCCTTTGTTAGACATGGCTTACAGTTGAATCTTATGCCAAACGCCTGCTCTTATACCCACGCGCCGGCAAATAACACAGGCTACTCCCAGGCTCCCCATACATCGGGGCAATAACCGACGGTGGCCTTTTTGCCGTTGCGCACGATGGGCTCGGCTAGAACCTGCTGGTTCTCGAGCAACTTGTCGAAGCGCTGGCTAGGGGTGAGGTGCTGGATGAGCGCGAGCGTCTCCTCGTCCTTGGCCTTGGGGTTGAGCAGCTTGTCGATGCCGCCGACCGCCTGCATCACGCTCGTGAGCTCGCCTTTGCTCATCTCCTTTTCCTTCAGGTCGATAAATTGCACCTTAATGCGGCGCTCCTTAAAATAGCGCTGGGCCTTCTTGGTGTCGAAGGACTTTTTGGTGCCAAAGATTTGAATATTCATTGTTTGGTTCCGCCGTTCTGCCTGATGAAGTTGGTCCTAGCGCGATCGGCCTCGGGAGCTTCGATGCCAGCGGCCTGTCCTGCCTCGATACAATGCAGGAGCCAGGCCATGTTCTTGCCGATGTTGCGCATGGTGGCCAGACCCTCGGCATCTCCGTCGGCGTCGCCGGGCACGCAGCCAAACACGTTGTTCCAGTACGTGGACGCTACCACAGGCATCTGGTTGATGGTGAAGTACTTATTGAGCACGTCGAAGGTCGTCGACGTACCGCCGCGACGGGCGACGGCGACGGCAGCGCCCGGCTTGTGTGCAAAAGCTTTGCTACCGGCATAGAATGCGCGATCGAGTGCCGAGAGAATGCGGCCGCTGGGGTGCGCGTAGTAGACAGGCGAGCCAAAGACAAAGCCGTCGGCCTGTTCGGCGGCAGCGATCAGCTCGTTGACCACGTCGTCGTCAAAGGTGCAGCGACCGCCAAGCTTGCCACACTGGCCGCAACCGATGCAATCGCGAATAGGCTTGGCGCCCAGCTGAAACATCTCGGTATCGATGCCCTCGACGTTGAGCTGCTCGGCGACCTCGGCGAGTGCGCGGGCCGTGTTGCCGTTTGCCTTGGGGCTGCCATTGACCAAAAGAACCTTCATCACAAACTCCCTCTGCTGTCGGTGACTTCTGCAGAGGATTATCGCACGAGCGGGCAGATGGCGTGGGGCACGATGCCGGCCCCGAGGGCCCACGGCAGGCACGCTCACCAGGTACGAGCGGGATACGGTCCAGAGGATGTTGGAGTGCGGGGCCTCGTGCGAGCAGATTGTAAGGGGTCTGGGCGGGTCGCCCTCGATGGCGAGCTTTGAGGCCTTGGAAGGCGGGCTGCTGCGGCGGCTATGGTTTATACTAAGGCGGTTGCTATCGAGTAATTCATACTTGGTTTGATTCGATTGTGAATGCGTAACTAGGATGGAAAGCAAAGGAAACTCTATGGAAACAGAGGATGCTGTTTGCTTGATGACTTCGATTGCCTTGATTGTCCTTTCAATCCAATACCGAAGAGGAAGATGGCTCTGCTCAATTGCTGGATATGATGTCACAAAAAGGGAGAGCGAGATTGATATACGCCCTTACGCAAAGCTGATTTCTTCTGTGACGTTATGGATGGGGCTGCTGTTTTTCTTGTGGGCGGTAGAGGACTGGGTACGCGATTGGAATACCAGCGTTTTTGAAGTTTTGGTTCTACTTCTGTTCAGCTTGGCCTCTTTGTCGTTCGTGCGGCTCGTTAGGTTTGTGTTTATGAGGCGGTAGCCAGCGGAAGTGGCTGGACGACAAAATGGACCAATGCAGCCAATTGTCAATAGAATTTGATAGGCTTGGCTTAACAGATTTACTCGAGGGCATATCCGTGGCGAGGGATAGGTTCTATCTTGTTGAGCACTTATTTGCATCAGGCAAAGTAAACCAAGAGTATCGAAACGGTGCCCCCGGGCCCCGGGAGGGACTGCGGGGACGTTCGGCTAACTGCGGGTACGACCTATTTGCCCAATGTGTTCGGTTGAGATCGGAAATTAACCATCATGCGCCCCATAACGCTAGTCCAGCTTGGTGCCCGGTACTTGTGGTGCCTCTTCAAGTAGCGCTTTGAGCTCGTTCAAAATGGAAACGGGCTGTCGGTCGACGGCGTCCAGATGAAGTGTGGCCACACGAATGGGCGGCTGATATTCAAATGAGCCAAAGAGTACGGGCGACCCCAAGAACCGCTCGATTTCTTCTGCGATCGTGTCGGTCTCTTCGGGATCAAGGTCATCGAAAAGCGCCACGAACATCGGTCCGGTCGAGCGGAACAGACGGCCCTTGCCGCGCGAACAGTCCATGAGGCAGGCGGCACTTTCTGCCAAAACGCGGTCGCCCGCATCAAAGCCAAAGCGGGCATTGACCTTGGCGATGTCGTCGATTTTGATGGCGACCAGGCCTGCCTTGCGCGCCACGCGACGCATTTCGCCAATGGCGTTGACCAGGGCGTGGATATCGCCCAGGCCGGTCACGGAATCGGTCGTATCCGCCAAGCTTCGGTTGATGATAATGCCCACATACATGTTGGGCTCGGTTTCGGTGCTATCCAAGCGGTAGCCCGTACACTCGCACAGCGCATATTTACCAGCGGTATTCATGACGCGATACTGCATGTAATGGAAGTGCCACGCGCCGTTTACCACCATATCGAGCTCGCTGCGCACGTTGTCGCGGTCCTCGGGGTGAACGCGGGCGAGCCACATATCGAGCGAGTTATAGGGATGCTGGGAGGGCAGGTCAAAATCGCGCACGGCATTAATCGACCATTGCGATTCGCCGGTATCGAGGTTAAGGATAAACGGATAGCGCGTCTCGGAGCTCATGGAGATCGCTTGGAACACCCGGTCGTTGCAGGGAGGCTGATCGGCGATTGGGCGCATGGATGCGTCGTTTTCCTTCGGCTGCTGCACACGGTGCATGAGCTTGTAGCGATACATTTTGCGGTCGGCGTCCATGGTCATCTGGCGACGCGTATCGCCAGCGAGTGGGTCGACGCGCGAGCAGCCAAAGCTAAAGCTAGCGATCATGGGCGCTTTGCCGCCCGATGTTGCCTCGATAAGGTTGGTGCGCGTCCGCTCCAGGCGCTGCTCGAGTTCGGCTTCATCTGTCGTGGGGGATACGAGTACAAATTCGTCTCCACCGATACGGAACAGCAGGTCATTGGGTTCCATTGTCTCGGTGAGTGCACGGCAGATGCTCAGGATGTAGCGATTGCCCTCGGTGTGGCCAAACGTATCGTTGCAATGCTTAAGGCGATCGATATCGATATAGGCGCAGGTGAAGGGGGTGCCTTTGTGCCAAAGCAGCTCGGCATAACGGTGGAGTCCAGCACGGTTGCCAAGATTGGTGAGCGAATCGATATAGGCGCCGCGCTCAAGCAGCTCGCGTTCTTGCTGCAGGATGGCAAATGTCTTCTGTAGCTGCTCGCCGATGGCGCACAGCTCCGTGGGCAGCGCGGCAACATCGAGCTCGGCGGTCGAGACCCCGTTCGCAAGTCGCTGAAGATAAGCAATGATCGATTGCTCGCCCAGGCGATACGACTCGTTCATGATGGATAACCTCCTTGGGCACAACAGTGGTTTGCATCATATCCCCAATTCGGTTTGGATTGGGGGCATAAGTTAGCCAATGGGGACAAGCGCCCCTTCGGCGGTATCGTTTTGCGCGCGAGCGTATCAGTTTTTGTTACCGCCATCGAGCAATGCCTCAAAATCCTTTGCCTGCATGGGGCGGTAGTAGAGGAAGCCCTGAGCGTAGTGGGCACCCATTTGGAGCAGCATGTTCGCCTGCTCGTTTGTCTCGACGCCTTCGATTACAACGGGCAGATGGAGCGATTGCGCCATCTCGAGCATTGATGAAACGATTTGCGCGCTACGGCTTTGATCGCGGTCGGTGGGCACAAACGTGCGATCAAGCTTGATGACGTCGACGTTGACGTTCTTGAGCATCGCGAGCGTAGACTGGCCGGTGCCAAAATCGTCCATGTAGGTCGAGAAACCGCGAGTGTGTAGGTCGGCCGTCAGCTTATCCACGGCCTCGGACTCTCCCGTATAAGCCGTCTCGGTGATCTCAATGCGCATGAGCTCGGGCGGTAGGTTGTATTGGGCGGCAAGCGCCCCCATATGCTCGGCGACGTCGCAGGCAAGGATATCCACGCGCGACACATCGAGCGAGATCGGAACTACGCGCAGCCCTCGATCGATGCACTCACGCAGCCACGAGGCGACGCCCTGCCAAACATATTTGTCGAGCGTCACCACAAAACCGCTTTCCTCGAGAGCGGGGATAAAGGTGGTAGGTGAAATGAGGGAGCCATCCTTGTCAATCCAGCGTGTGAGCGCCTCGGCGCCAACGATCTCGCCGGTTTCCATGTCGACCTGGGGCTGCAAGTAGTAGGTAATGCGGCCGTTTGAGAGCGCATACTGGAATTCGGTCAGCGTGCGGTGGAACGCGATTTCGTGTTCGTATTCCTCGGGGCGGAAAATGGCAATGCGCTCCTTAAAGTCGTTTTTTGCGCGCCGATTGGTAAACATGGCCTTGGCCTGCGCATCGATGGTGATTTCCTCGTTGGAGTCGATGGGGTAGACGCCCATGGACGGCCAGAAGCCCACGCCGTCATCATGCTTGGCCACGGCCTGGCGAATGCGGCTATAGATCTGATGGACGGTGTCGTGTTCAAAGGGGATGAGTACGCAAAAATCGTCTTGGCCCCAGTACCCTGCGACGCCCATGGCGGCATTCTCGATGTCCTTGAGAACCGTGCCCACATCGGCGAGTACGCGGTCGCCCTCGGCCTGTCCGTGCCATTCGTTGAACAGTCGCATGTGCCCCATATCGACGGTGGCGATACACCAGGCGCCGTTGCGCCTTGTCTCGAGAAATTCGTTGGCGCGGCGCATAAACTCGCTGGGTCGATAGAGACCCGTGAGCGGATCGATGCGTTCGGCGATGGCGCTTTTGCGCTCCACCTCGGGTATGGGGAGGCTGTCGTTGGGAACAAGCCCGCCGGCCGTGCGAATGCGACGGTCGAGTTCGCCTAAAACGGCGGCCGTTTGATTGGTCAGGTGCTCGTAAAAGGCCGGAACGACAAGACAGACGGGGGTAATAGTGTCGCCCGCGATTCGAACGGGAGCGAAAACGGCCTCTTTGAGATGTTGGATCAGTTGCTCGAATGCTTCGTGATCCAAATTGTTGCTAAGCACGACGAACTGGGCGTTGCGTGAACGGAAGACGCGACTCCTGCCGCGAGTAATCGACAGCATGCGGCCTGCGTATTCGGCGAGCATGTTGTCGACGGCCTCGGCCCCGTAGAGCTCGTTGAGCTTTGCCGTGCCGCGAACGCGCACTGCTATAAGCCCCGTCTCGCAACGGTCGCGACGGCAGGCATCGATAGCGTTGATCAGCGTGCGCTGTGTTCCGAGACCCGTGGCGGCGTCGACGGTCTCGGCAAGCGAGTGGTTGACGAGCTCGCCGACATAGAGCGAGGGGACATTTCCGTCGCCGTCGATACGAAACCCGCGAGCACGGCCGAGGATGTAATCGCCGGCGGCATTGCGCACGCGGTACTGCATGACGTGACGATGTTTGGAGCCGTCATAGATTTGGTCGATGTCGTTGGTATAGGCCTCAAGGTCATCGGGATGGACACGCGTTTTCCAGTAATCGTGGCAGTTGTCTATATGCTCCGAAGGAAGACCAAGATCGCGCAAGGCGCCTTGTGACCAAAGGGTTCGATGTTTGTCCAAGTTCTCGATAAAGAAATATCGGCCTTCGTTGAGCATCGAAAGGGCGTCGAAAATGCGATCGCTTATTTCGAAGTCGTCGGTGTGGGCTTGTGCGATATTGCGTCGATCAAGGTGCACGGCATGACGTAGCTTGTAGTCGTACATGCGATGATCGGCATCGTTCGTCAAGCGATTGGGGGCTTCGCCCAGGGCGGGGTCGGCGTGTGCCACTCCGTAGCTAAACGAGTGAGGCATCTTGGAAGCGTTGTTTTCGAGCAGTACCGTTCGGCAGTGTTCCAGACGTTCGGCAAGGTCGTCCTCGGTCGCAATCGTAGATAGGATGGCGAACTCGTCGCCCCCCAGACGAAATGCCGCCTCGTCCACCTTCATATACAGTTTGAGATAGAGGCTCACCTGCAAGATATAGCGGTTGCCCTCGTCATGTCCAAAGATGTCGTTGCAGTGCTTAAGGTTATCGATGTCGATAAACGCCATGGTCACGGGCAGTTCCTGCTCCCAGAGTTCCTCTAAGGAACGGGTAAAGCCGCCGCGGTTGCCAAGTCCGGTGAGCTCGTCGGTAAAGGCGGTCCTGATCAGATCGTCCTGACGCTCCAGAAGGTCACGGATGGTCTTTTCGAGCGTTTCGGTATTATTGCTGGCGTTATCCATACTGTAAGCGGCTTTCTGAGGTCGGGGCGGATTGCGTCGGGCGAGCTCGTTGTGCACATGCGTTGCTGCTCAACGCCTTGCGTGTTTCCAAGCCCCCGCCTTGCTGCGTCGTTGGGTTTATTTGTCGGTTCGTGCTCTCGGCTGATAACTACTGAGTAGTATAAACAAGTGTATGGAATTATGTAGGGGTGCCCATGTTGCGGGCGGCCATTATTCGCCAAACGGTAACGCGACGATGTTCGATGAAAATGCGACTGAGACGATATTTGTTGATGGGTATACTTGTTCCGTTTTAAAACGCAGGAACGGAGATGGTCGCATGGCACAGTCAAATATGACGCGCACGGTGGGGCTGGCGCTCGAGGGAGGCGGCTACCGCGGTATGTATACGGCGGGCGTGCTCGACGTTTGGATGGAGCACGGTTTGACCTGCGACCATATGGTGGGCGTCTCGGCGGGCGCGGCATTTGGCTACAACTTTAAATCGCGCCAGATCGGCCGCGCCATTCGCTATAACAAGGCCTATTGCGCCGACAAACGCTATGCGAGCGTGACCAGCTGGCTGCGAACCGGCGATATGTTCAATGCCGATTTTGCCTATCACGAGGTGCCCATCGAGCGCGATCCCATCGACCTGGAGGCGTATCGCGCCTGCCCCATGCGGTTTACGTGCGTGTGCACCGATATCGAGACGGGCAAGGCCGTCTACCACGACCTGCCCTATGGCGACGAGCGGGATATCGAGTGGATCCGGGCATCGTCGGCGATTCCTGTGGCGACGCGTCCCGTTGCTATTGACGGGCATAAGTATCTGGATGGTGGCGTGGCTGATTCTATTCCCAGCGCATGGCTGTTTGCGCAGGGGTATGACCGCAATATCGTGGTACTCACGCAGCCGGCGGGCTTTGTGAAGCAGCCCAACAGCGTGATGCCCATGCTGCGGCGCGTGTTCCGTCACTATCCGGAGTTTGTTGCAGCGCTTGAGCATCGGCATGAGGTCTACAATGCCACGCTCGATGACCTGGCACGTCGAGAGGCTGCCGGGGAAATCTTTGTGGTGCGGCCGAGCGAATCGGTGAAGGTGCCGTCGCTGTGCCGCGAACCGGATGAGCTCGAGCGCATCTACCAGGTCGGCCGCCACGATGCAGAGGCGACTTTGCCGGCGTTGGAAGCGTATCTGGCGGGGTAAGGGTCGCATACGGAAAGCGCATCCCGGAATGGAGGCCCAAACTGGGATGCGCTTTCCATTGCTGAAGATATGAGGCTGCGAATCAGCTGTTCGGCCTATGCCTATGCCTGCTGCCAGGTGTCGACAAGCTCCTTGGCCGCGGCGTAGGGATCGTCGGCGCTGCAGACGGCGCTCACCACAAAGAAGCCGTCGACGCCGGTTGCCTTAAGCTGCGGCAAGTCGGCCGTCTTAACGCCGCCGCCCACCACGATGGGCACGGGGCTTGCCGCGTGGAGTGCGGCCAGGTCCTCAAAGCTCTTGGTGATGATGGAGCCATCGGCTGCGCGTCCGCAGTCGCGCTTGGTCTCGGTCTCGTGGAGCGGGCCGATGCCCAGGTAGTCGACCAGACTCATGTCGGCGGTCTTGACGTACTCGAGCATTTCCTCGCAACGGGCCGAAAGGCCCACGATGGCGTCGGGGCCCAGCAGCTTGCGACAGACCTCGACGGGAATATCGCTCTGGCCCACGTGCACGCCGTCGACCGCAATGCCCTGCTCGCGTGCGGCGAGTACGCAGTCAAGGCGGTCATCGATCAGCAAGGCGACCTGACCGGTCTTGCCGGCCTGTGCGATTGCCTGCGCGGCGTCGCCGGTCAGCGCAATGATCTCGCGGGCGCTTGCCACCTTGGAGCGCACCTGAATGCAGGTAAAGCCGGCGTCGAGCGCCTGGGCCACCACATCGCCCACGGGGCGTCCGAGGGTGTTTTCGGGGCCGAGCACCAGATAGGCCGAGATATCAAGGTTGTCGCGGATGCTCATCGTGCTTCCTCCTGCTTTTTGATCTGCGCTTCCATGCGCTCGAGTTTGCCGGTCATGGTGTCGGTAAATCCAGGTCGAATATCGGCTTTGAGCACGACTTCGGTTCGGATGCCCTTGTTCGCTAACACAAAGGTCGCGTCGCGCACGACCTGCATGACCTCGTCCCAGTCGCCCTCGATCTCGGTGAACATCGAGGTGGTGCGGTTGGGAAGGCCGCTCTCGCGAATGACGCGCACGACCTCGGCGACCTCGGCGGACAGTTCATCGCCGGTGCCGCACGGGGCGATGGCCACAGCGACGAGCGTGTTCATGCCGGCATTGGTTGCGGGCTCGGACATGGCTTATGCCTCCTCGAGCTCGAGTTGGTTATCGGCGATGTCTTGGGCGGTTGCGCGGTAGAGCTCGTCGATAAAGGCGACCTTAAAGCTTGCCGGGGCATCGGCGACGGCGGCGGCACGCGTGCCGGCGACGTTGTAGACGGCGGTACCGCAGACGGCTGCCGTAAACGGATCGGCAGCGCAGGCGTACACGGCCAGCACGCCGCCCTGCGAGCAACCGCAGCCGGTAATCTTGGACATGAGCGGGCTGCCGCCGTGGGATTTGGCCACGGTCGTGCCGTCGGTAATCAGGTCGACTTCGCCCGAGACCACAACGGCGCCGCCGGTGTAGCGAGCGAGCGCCACGGCGGCATCGCGGGCGGCGTCGACCGTGTCGGTGGTATCGACACCACGTACGCGGCTCAGATCGGCCGACTCGCCCTCAAGACCCCACAGGCCGGAGAGTGCGATGATCTCGGAGGCGTTGCCGCGTACGATGGCGGGCTTGTACTGCTTGAGCTCGTTTACCAGCTGGGTGCGCAGGCTACCGATGCCCAGACCCACCGGATCGAGCACCCAGGGCTTGCCGGCGTCGTGTGCCGCCTTGGCCGCGCGGGGAATCGTCTGCTCGTAGATGGGGAAGAGCGTGCCCATGTTGAGATAGATGGCGGCGCCGCCGGCAACGAGCGCCTCGCCCTCGTCGGGCAGATAGACCATGGCGGCCGAACCGCCCACGGCGAGCTGCGCGTTGGCGACAAAGTCGATCGTCACCGTGTTGGTGATGGAGCCGGCCATCGGATTGGTGGCTCGAATCTCCTCTACGGCCTTGACCATATGTTGCTTAAGCTGTTCCGAATCAATCACTGCACATGCCTCCTTGGCATAGAAAAGGGGCGCTGTGCATAGACAGCGCCCCTGTAAAGGCGGCATGCTCCCTACGCCAGCATTAACTGACAGGTTCAAAGGATTGGGCCCTATGCCCTCTCAGCCTTGTGGTTTGCACCGCCGGCACTCCCGCATCGAATCTGTTGTTCCCTATACTAGCGCACCTGCCAATATGGGACAGGTTTATTTTGGCAGGTGGCAACAGGGGCGCTGCATTTTCCCAGATAAAACCTGCCAAGATAAACCTGTCCCTTATTGGCAGGTCGTTACAATAGACGGGATAAAGAATGACCGAGGGGACCTTATGATCAAACTTGTTCTGACCGATATGGACGATACGCTGATTCCTGCTGGACACGATGGCGCCAGCGACTGCGCCATCGAGGGCATTCATGCCATGCAGGCGGCGGGCCTGCATTTTGGCCCGGTTTCGGGTCGCCAGCCGTCCGCGATGAGCTGGATGTTCCGCAATCGCTCCGAGTGCTTCTCGACCGGTGCGTTTTGCAACGGCCAGGTGATGTTTGTCGATGGCGAGGCGGTTGCCTCGCGCGCAACTGATAACGATGCCCTTATGCGCCTGGCCGACTACCTGGAGCAAGAGACCGACGATACCTATTTGAAGGTCTACCGTCTGGGTGATGACTTTTGGGACAACGACGCCTATTGCGTGACAAGCGATCCCGAGCGTGTGCGTCGCGCCATGGAGTCAGGCGGCAACGCGTGGCTCAAGGGCGAAGAGGCTCCCTGTCGCCCTGTCGTTGACGATGCCCCGGTATACAAGGCGAATATCTGGAGTGCCCGTTCGCGCGAGGAGCTCGCCGAGCTGCGCGAGCGTGTTGCCGCCGAGGTGCCGGAGCTCTCGCTCGTGTTTCCCAACAACCGCGTGCGCCTGTTCGACGTTCTTCCGACCGGCTGGGACAAGGGCTGTGCTGCGCTGGAGCTGGCGCGCGCTTTGGGCCTGACGCCCGACGAGGTGGCCGTATTCGGCGATTCCGATAACGATTTGCCCATGATCGATGCCGTTCCCAATTCCGTTGCAGTCGCCAATGCCAACGAGGCCGTCACGGCTGCCGCGCGCTGGCATATCGGCGCTGCGGCAGATGATGCGGTTGCCGGGGCTCTGCATCAGATTGCCGCCTGCGCCGCGACGGGGGAGATGCCGTCGTTTATGCGTCAGATGGACGCGACGGGTTTCGACGTCACGAACGTCTAGGGAGAAAGCCATGAAGCTCCAGCAGCTCAGATATGTCGTCAAAGTTGCCGAATGCGGCAGCATCACCGAGGCCTCGCGCCGGCTCTTTGTGTCGCAGCCTTCGATTACCGCGTCAATTCGCGATCTCGAAAACGAGATGGGTGTACACATCTTTGAGCGCACCAACAAGGGCGTCATTGTGTCCGAGGAAGGCGAGACCTTCTTGGGCTACGCGCGCCAGGTGCTCGACCAGGCCGACCTGCTCGAGGGCAAGTACAAAGGCACGTCCGAGCAGGTGCCGCACTTTAGTGTGAGCTGCCAGCATTATTCCTTTGCCGTTAATGCATTTGTCGATGTGATCCGCGAGTTCGATGCCGCGCGCTACGACTTTACCCTGCGCGAGGAGCAGACCCACGAGATTATCGAGGACGTCGCGCATATGAAAAGCGAGCTCGGCATCCTGTATCTGTCGGAGCACAATCGCGAGGTCATCGAGCGCATGCTGGCGGCCAACGAGCTCGTATTCGAAGGACTCTTCTGCGCTACGCCGCATGTCTTTGTGTGCTCCGACCATCCGCTGGCGGGTCGCTCGAGTGTGACGCTCGAGGACTTGGAAGACTACCCGTTCCTGTCCTATGAGCAGGGCAGCTACAACTCGTTTTACTATTCCGAGGAGCTGACCTCGACCTTTGAGCGCCGCAAGAATATCCGCGTGCGCGACCGTGCGACGCTGTTCAACCTAGCTATGGGCCTTAACGGTTACACGGTGTGTTCGGGCGTGATCAGCCATGAACTTAACGGCCCCGGCATTATCTCCATTCCGCTCGATGTAGACGAGTACATGGAGATCGGCATCATCACGCGCAAGAACACGACACTTACGCGCTACGGGCAGGCCTATATCGAAGCGATTCGTCAGCACATCTAGACTGCTGCGTTCTGCACGGGTCAAATCTCTTTATGGCAGTCCCAACTAATATAGGAAGCATCTATATCAAACTGATATAAACGCATATTTTACGATGTCCATATGAGCGCTCATACTCTGTCCCAGTAAAGCAACCAATGCAAAGGGAGATATCTATGAGCACTTCGATTCAACCGAACGCGCCGTTTCGTGCCGATATCGTCGGCAGTTTTCTTCGTCCGCAGGCTGTAAAGGACGCCCGTGCCGCCTATGTCGCGGGTAAACTCGACGCTTCCGGCCTTAAGGCCGTCGAGGACGAGGCCATCCGCGACTTAGTGGCCAAGCAGAAGGCTGCCGGCCTGCAGGTGATTACCGATGGCGAGTTCCGCCGCAGCTACTGGCACCTCGATTTTATGTGGGGCCTCAACGGCATTGAGCGCCGCGCCTCGCGCACGGGCTACATGTTCCACGATGAGGAGACTACCGCCGACACCGCCGTGGTAACCGGTCCCATTAGCGGTGAGAATCATCCGTTCGTCGAGCACTTCAAATTTATCAAGTCGCTCGAGGGAGAGGGCCAGGTCGCGCGCCAGACCATTCCGGCGCCGATCCAGACGTTCTCCGAAGTCACACTCGACCGCTGCGATGGCCAGCAGGAGAGTCTGCACGCCGTCTACAAGACCGACGAAGAACTCGTCGATGCCATTGCCGCAGCATACCGCACCGTGATTGCTGACCTGTATGCCGCGGGCTGCCGCAACATCCAGTTTGATGACTGCACCTGGGGCATCTACTGCGATACCGACTTTGTGTCCAAGACTGGCATGAGCCCGGTTGACCTGCAAAGGGTGAGCGAGCTGGGCGTGGCGCTCAACAACGCCGCCATCGAGGACAAGCCCGACGACCTCGTCATTAACACGCACGTGTGCCGCGGCAACTACCACTCTACCTATGCTTTCGAGGGCGGCTATGACCCCATCGCGCCGTACCTGTTTGCACATGAGGATGTCGACGCATTCTACCTGGAGTTCGATACGCCGCGCGCCGGCGGTTTTGAGCCGCTCAGCTACGTTGCCCCGGGCAAGAAGGTCGTGCTGGGCTTGGTGACCACCAAGGCCGCAGAGCTCGAGAACGAGGATGTTATCGTCGAGCGCATCCGCGAAGCCGCAAAGTACGTGCCGCTCGAGAACCTGTATCTGTCTCCCCAGTGCGGCTTTGCCAGCTGCGAGATTGGCAACAAGCTGACCGAGGACGAGCAGTGGGCAAAGATCGCCCTGGTCAAACGCATCGCCGAGCGCATCTGGAAGTAGTGCTGCCGTTCGCAGGGGGCGTCGTGGTCGGAGCGGCATGCATCGCGTACAATGGTTCGGATCGTATCGTTCGGGCAGGTAATCCGATATGCCCGAGCGCCCTTCCATTATGAAAGGACATCCATGTCCCAATCCTCGACGCCCGCCGTCGCCGATGCCATCTACGATGCGTCGTCGCTCGGTCGCCCGCGCATGTTCCTACTCGGTCTGCAGCATCTATTCGCGATGTTCGGTGCCACGGTGCTCGTACCCGTGCTCACCGGTCTCTCGGTGTCGGCGACCCTTTTGTTTGCCGGCCTGGGCACGCTGCTCTTCCACTTCCTATCGCGCGGCAAGGTGCCAGCGTTTTTGGGATCTTCGTTTGCCTTTATCGCGGGCTATGCCGCCATCGCGCCCAACGGCGAGGCCGAGCTTTTGCCCTACGCCTGCCTAGGTGTAGCCTGTGCCGGCCTGCTCTATCCGGTGCTGGCGGCCCTGTTTCGCGCGTTTGGTGCCAAGCGCGTTATGCGCTTCTTCCCGC
The DNA here is from genome assembly GCF_003459655.1 of Collinsella sp. AF19-1LB. Classification (NCBI taxonomy): domain Bacteria; kingdom Bacillati; phylum Actinomycetota; class Coriobacteriia; order Coriobacteriales; family Coriobacteriaceae; genus Collinsella; species Collinsella sp. AF19-1LB. The sequence goes on along the minus strand of NZ_QRWO01000003.1, from coordinate 15,229 downwards.
CGGTAGTGACTGGCCCCATCGTCATTTCCATCGGCCTGATCTTGGCAAGCTCTGCCATCGCCAACTGCCAGACCAATTGGCTTGTTGCCGTTGTCGCTGTGGCGGTGATCGTCATCTGCAACATCTGGGGCCGTGGCATGGTCAAGATCGTGCCGATTCTGCTGGGCGTTGTGGTGAGCTATGCCGTTGCGACTGCGCTCGGCGAGGTTGATTTCTCGGGCGTCGCAGCCGCTCCCTGGGTTGGCTTGCCCGTCGTGTGGGATAACACCGTGTTTGCGCTCTTTGGCCCGCAGTTCGATAGCGGTCTTGCCACGACGGCCATCATCACCATTATGCCGCTGGCCTTTGCGACCATGATCGAGCATATCGGTGACATCTCGGCTATCGGCTCCACTTGCGAGCGTAACTACATCGCCGATCCTGGCCTGCATCGCACGCTGCTTGGCGACGGCCTGGCGACCATTCTCGCATCGCTCTTTGGCGCTCCGGCTAACACCACCTATGGCGAGAACACCGGTGTGCTTGCCCTAACGCGTGTGTTTGACCCGCGCGTGATTCGCATTGCCGCATGTTGTGCCATTGCGCTCTCGTTCTGCCCCAAGTTCGCGGCTGTCATTGCGGCCATGCCGGCGTGTGTAATCGGCGGCGTGTCGCTCGTGCTCTATGGCATGATCAGCGCCGTGGGCGTCCGCAACCTCATCGAGAACCAGGTCGATTTCCAAAACAACCGCAACGTGCTGGTGGCCGCCCTGGTGCTCGTGCTTTCGCTCGGCATTGCGTACAGCACCGCCGGCGCCATCGTGCTTGAGCTGGGCGGCGTGACGATTTCGCTTTCCGGCCTTGCCGTGGGCTCGCTGGTGGGCATCGTGCTCAACGCCATCCTGCCGGGTAACGACTTTGAGTTTGACGTCTCCGAGCTTGAGGAGGCTGCTGAGTAACAACTGCGTCCAGCTAAAACAAGATATGGTGCCCATGCGTATATGCGCGTGGGCACCATTTTTAATGCGTCAGTATCCAGTGGATGCCGCGGGCCATGCGCAAGTCGGTCTGGGAAAAGTGATTGCCGGGGTTGAGCTCCAGCGTCGTGGGAATACCACGTTCGCCGAGCAGCTTTTCCATTGCGCGCGTATCGTCGAGTACGTGCCGCATCATGCGGTTGGGAGTCTTGGTCTCCTTTTTACCGAGCGACAGATAGACAGCCTGCGGGCTGCCGGCAAATGGCGCCGTGCTGGCGCGATCGACAAAGTCGGGAAACCATAGCGACCCCGATGCGCTCGCGGCGCGGTCAAATGCGTCGGTTTGCCAGAGGGACCAGAGTGCGAAGAGGCCCGCGAGCGAGTAACCGGCAATGCCACGCCAGGTGGGCGGCTGAGGAAGCGATGACTCGACCTGGGGGATTATCTGATTCAGCAGCTCATCAAGAAAACCGGCAGCTTGGCCGCCGAAAGGCTCGGCATCGCGTACGGTCCCGTCGCATGCCCAGGGGCTCAGCTCGCGATTCCAATCGAGCCCGCCAATGGTGACGAGGGCGAATGGCGGACAGTCGAGCTCTCGGCAACACTTATAAACCTCGCTGCCGTCGCCCACGACCACAGGAAGGTAGATGACAGGCGCGCTTTCCGTATGATTCGAATAAACGGTTATCTGCTTTTGATGCGCTTCCATGACGGGCTTCTCTCAGTGTTGTGATATCGGCAGCCCCAATTGTCGCACGCCAGCGTATGCCGGTTGGGCTAGACCAAAGACAATCTCGTGCATCCCCTGCGGACGCATATGGAAAACGCCACCGCCGGAGGGGAGCTCGGCGGTGGCGTTGTTAAACGGTGCTGGGGCTCGGGGCCTTCGCGGGAGCTGCCATGTGCGCAGAGGCGTCTAAGAGCGCTTACGGCTCGCCATGGTGCCTGCGGCGATAGCGGCTGTTCCCGCAAGGACGGTTGCCACGATGGCCGCACCCGAGGTGTCGCCGGTCGCCGCGAGCACGCCGGTAGTCTTGGCTTTCGTGGTTGAAGCCGCAACGGCCTTGGTCGGCTTTGAGCCCTCAGGCTTGGGGTTCTGCTTGGTCTCGTCGGGCTTGGGGTCTTCCGGCTTGGCTACCTCGGGAGGTGCGATGGTCGTGCTTTTGGCGACTGCTTTGATATAGAGGGAGTCGACCGTGGCGTCGCCCGTGCCGATGGCTTGGCCTGCTTCGTAGATGCCGTCACGGAGCTTGCGATAGTCAATGACCTTGCCGCCTTCGGGCGTCTGGATGGCGGCGTTCTCAATCTTGATGGTGCCGATTGTCTTGCCGTCAGCGCTCATGGCACGGGCAAAGATTGCCGCTGTATCTCCTTCGACCGTTACCTTGCTGCGGATGATCGAGATGACTGCGGGTGTGACGCCCTCGCTGGTCTGGGCGATGATGCCGATGTTCTCGCCTTGGGGTTCGCGCCTCGTCTCGCCATCTTGGTTTTCGCTGTAGGGGATGGGGCCGTCGCCGTTCTCGACATAGCGGGCTATGGCCTTGACAACGGAGTCGCTGATGTAGATGTGGCCACCCTTCTCGTTGGGTCGATCGTTTCTGGTGGAGAATGCAGCCGAAACCTCGCCTTCCGCAAACGCGTCCACGGTGGAGCCGTTCTTGACGACGATGTCGTCCTGGTAGGTGAAGAGGGCGATGGCGCCACCGTATCTGCCTTTACTTGCACGGACCGTCACGTTTGCATGATCGAGGGTGATGCCCTTGTGGGCATAGACGCCATATTCAACACCGTTTACGTTGAGGGAGGCGTTTGTGGCTGCGAGGCTGCCCTTGGCCTCGATGGCAGCGTCTTTCTCGGAGCTTGCCTTGACCTGGCTGCCGTCCGAGATGTTGATATTGCCGCCGCTCCAAAGGGCCTCACCATCGGCTGAGCTTGCCTCGACTGCCCCGCCACCCTTTATGGTGAGGTTCTTGTCGGTTCCAATACCCTTGTCCTTGGTAGCCCTGGCGGTGACGGCTCCGCTGTCGTCAATCGTGATATTGCCGTTTGCCCTGATGCCATCCGATGCGCCCGTGGCGTTGACGTTGCCCGAACCTTTGATAGCGAGATCACCCCCGGCATTGATGGCATCAAACCCAGTGCTCGTGGCGTTGACGGATCCGGCTCCGTCGATTTTGATATTACCCGTGGAGAGGATAGCGTCCTCAGTAGATGTCACGCTGAGCGTGCCGCCCTCGTCGCCTTGGATATTGAGCTCGGCATTCTCGTTAGTGCCATGAGAAACGTTGATGCTTTCGATCCATTCGGCAGTGACGATGTTGGTTCCCGAGTAATTCACGTTGAGCTTGCCTGCGGCCTGGATCTCGCCGCCGTTATAGTTGCTGAGCTTCAAGTCGTCGGCGCCGTCCCACGACCAGGTACCGGCCTCGTCGCTCGCCGCGGTGTTGTACTTGTTGCCGCCGACCTTGACCCATTCCGCTGCGAGCGAGACGCTCGGCATGAGCAGCGAGCTTACCGTGAGCGCGCATACGGCTCCCACGACGATGCGGCGCGTCACGCGGCGCCAGCTGCCGTGCGCGAGTCCTATGCGACGGCGAACGTCGGGTTCGGCAACATGGGTTCCGGCGGTAGTGTCATTGCGTTTGGGGGTCGTGAACAAGGCTGCCATGGTTGCTCCCGTTCTCATAGGGCCTATACGACTAGATTCAGCGTATCTGCTGGATGTTGCCGGCGGTAGTGCCGTATGGAGGGCAAAATGGCCAAAATGGGGGAGAAATAGGCCGCACGCCGGTGCAGGGACCGGCGCTAAAAGAAAAGCGCGGGGCCGCATGGCGACTCCGCGCTTTATTGTTCAGCTTTTGTAGCCTTGCCCTTACGCTACGAAGAAGTAGACGAGGAAGGCAAGGGCCGCGATGCACCCGTCCTGTGCGAAAAAGTGTTTACGAGCGTTTGCGACTCGCCAGGGCGCCTGTGACGATGGTGGCCGTTCCTGCAAGGGCGGTCGCTATGATGGCCGCGCTCGAGGTGTCGCCGGTTGCTGCGAGTTTGCCGGCGATCTTGGCTCCCGTGGCTGCAACTGCAACGGTCTTGGTCGTCTTTGCGCCCTCGGGCTTGGAACCCTCGGGCTTGGTCTCGCCGGACTTTTCCTCGGGTTTGATCTTCTCGGGAGGTACGGTGAGCGTGCTCTTGGCGACAGCGGCGTCATAGGGAGAGTCGATCACGTCGTCGCCCGTGCCGATGGTTTGACCCGCCTCGCAGAGGATGCCGCCGCTGAGTTCTTCCTTGTTGCGATAGTTAATGATCTTGCCGCCTGCGGGCGCCTGGATGGGAGCGCCTTCGATCTCGATGGTGCCGATCGCCTTGCCATCCTCGCTTATGGCAAGAGCGAAGATTGCCGCCGTGTCTCCCTCGGCCGTGAGCTTGCTGCGGACGATCGAGATACTCGCGGGCGTGATGCCCTCGTAGGTCTGGGCGAAGATACCGATGTTCAGACCCCTAGGCTCAGGGATGACCTCGCCGCTTTGGTCGTTGCTGTAGTGATCGGGGCCATCGCCACCGGTCTCGACATAGCGGGCCATAGCCTTAACAACGGAGTCGCTGATGTAGATGTGGCCGCCAGCGACGTTTGGCTGGTGGTTTCTGGTAGAGATTGCAACCGAGAATTTGCCTTCTGCGAACGCGTCCACGATGGAACCATTCTTGATGACGATGTCGTCCCCATCAGTGATGAGGGCGATGGCCTGGCCGCCGCTCGCGCTTGTGCGGACCGTCACGGTCGCATGATCGAGCGTAACGCCCTTGTAGGCATAGACACCATATTCAACACCGCTTGCGTCAAGGGAGGCGTTCGTGACCGCGAGACTACCCTCAGCGTCGACGGCAAGATCTCCCTGGGAGCTTGCCTTGACCTGGCTGCCGCCCGAGATGTCGATGTTGCCGTCAGCCCAAATCGCCGCTTCTTCTATCGAGCTTGCTTCTACCTTGCCACCGCCTTTGATGATCAGGTCACTGCCCGCGGCGACGCCGTAACCTTCGCCTCCTTTAGCGATCACTGTGCCAGAGGAATCGATGGTGGTCTTGCCCTTGGATTGGATGCCTTCGGTACCGCCCGTTGCATTCACGGTGCCCGAGCCCGTGATAGAGAGATCGCCCTTTGCCTCAATTCCGTCGGAAGCAGTGCTTGTGGTGTTCACAGTGCCTGGGCCAGAAATGGAGAGGTCGCCTGTTGATTTAATTGCATCGGCCTCGGCTGTCACATTGAGCTCATCCGTGCTATTCGAGCTCGTTATGTTCAACTCTGCTTTCTGGCTAGTGCCGTCCTGCGCCTTGATGGCGGCTCCGGTGTAATCAGGCTCGGTTTTCACGGTGTTCTTGCCCTCATAGACAATGTTGAGCTTGCCTGCAGCCTTGATCTCACCGCCGTTATAGTTGATGAGCTTCATGTCGTCGGCGCCGTCCCAGCTCCAGGTGCCGGCGCCGTCGCCCGCCGCAGTGCCGGCGTTGTACTGGGTGCCGCCAACATCAATCCACTCGGCCGCGAGCGAGATGCTCGGCATGAGCAGCGAGCTCACCGTGAGCGCGCACACGGCGCCCGCAACGATGCGGCGCGTCACGCGGCGCCAGCTGCCGTGCGCGAGCAGTGCGCGACGGTGCACGTCGGGCTCGACAAAATGGGCTCCTGAGGTTTTGTCATTGCGCTTGGGGGTCGTGAACAAGGCGGCCATGGTTACTCCCATCCTCATAGGGCCTATGCGGTTATATCCAGCATATCTGCAGGATGTAGCCGTCGGTAGTGCCGTTTGGAGGGCAAAATGTCCAAAACTTGGGAAGCAATACATCGCGCGCCCGCGCGGTGCCTGGCTTTAAAAGCAAAGCGCGGAGCCGCTCGATGCGACTCCGCGCTTTGGTGTTTGGTATTGTGAATCTTGCCCTTACGCTACAAAGAAGTAGACGAGGAAGGCGAGGGCTGCAATCCACATGAGCGGCTTGATCTTGGAGGCCTCGCCCTTAAAGAGCGCGACGATCACGTAGGCGATAAAGCCCAGGCCAATGCCGGCGGAGATGGAGTAGGTGAAGGGCACGCCGGCGACAATCATGAACGCCGGGAAGCCCTGCGACACGTCGGACCAGTCGATCTCGGAGGCCTCGCTCATCATGAGGTAGCCGACATAGACCAGGGCACCGCAGGTGGCGGCACTGGAAACGATGGTGACGATGGGGGAGAAGAACGCGGCGAGAATGAACAGCACGCCGGTGGTGACGGAGGTGAGGCCCGTGCGACCACCGTCGGCGGCGCCGGAAGTGGACTCGACGAAGGTGGTGATGGAGGAGACGCCCATAAAGCCACCGGCAGCGGCGGCCACGGAGTCAACAACCAGGATGGGGCGGATGTCCTCGACATTGCCGTCCTCGGTCAGGAACTCGCCCTGCTTGGCGACGGCCATCGCGGTGCCCATGGTGTCGAAGAAGTCGCTCATGAGCAGCGAGAAGGCCACGACGAGCAGCATCGGGTCGGTCAGAACCTTCACGATAGCCATGTTGCCGTCGGCGGTGCTGGCAAACGGGGCGCCGAAGGTCGAGAAATCGAGCGGGGCGATGAGGCCCTCGGGGGCGTGGGTGACGCCCAGCGGGATGCCGGCGATAACGGCGACGATGATACCGATGAGCAGCGAGCCCGGCACGTTGCGGGAGGCCAGGGCAACCGTCACGACGATGGAGATGATGCCGACGATAAAGGTGGGGGAGGTGATGTCGCCCAGACCGACGAGTGTGCCGGCGCCAGCGGTGATAATGCCGGCGTCGCACAGGCCGATCATGGCGATAAACAGGCCCAGACCCACCGAGATGGCGTGGCGCAGGACCACGGGGATGGCGTCCATGATGGCCTCGCGCAGGCCGCAAAGGACGAGCAGCAAGATGACGATACCCTCGAGGAAGATAACGCTCATGGCGACGTGCCAGTCACCGCCGCACATGGTGGTGGTGATGCCCGCGATCATGGCGTTGATGCCCAGGCCTGAAGCGCAGGCGAGCGGGCGGTTTGCGAAGATGCCCATGCAGATGGTCATGATGCCGGCGCCCAGGCAGGTGGCGCAGGCGAGCGCTCCCGCATCAATGCCAGCGCCCGAGAGCACTGCGGGGTTGACGGCGATGATGTAGGCCATCGCCAGGAATGTTGTCAGTCCAGCGCGAAGTTCGGTCCCGATTGTGGACTTGCGCTCACTGACGTGAAAAAGTTCGTCCATGCATACCCTTTCCTTGTTCGGCCCCGAGTTTAGGCCGATTGACACGAACTCATTTACTATATCGCCTTTACAACCTTGCTGTTCCTCGCATGTTGATGTTCGGCGCTTTGTAACAGACGGACGGTATTTATCGCATGAAAATGTGTGGGTACCGTATACTTAAGCGGTTACAACGACCCCTATGGAGGAACGTATGATTAAAGAGCTTTGCCACGACGAGGCTATCCTGTCCCAGCGTTGCGAGGTTGCGACCGTCGAGGACGAGTCGGTTGCTCAGGACCTGATCGATACCATCAAGTCGCTCGATGATGCCGGCTGCTTGGCCGCCAACCAGATCGGCGTTACCAAGAAGGTCTGCGTCTACCTGGACGACGCCGGCGAGCCCCACGTGCTCTACAACCCCCGTCTGGTGTTTGGCCTGGGCGCCAGCAAGATGGAGGAGAGCTGCCTGACGCACGAGGAGGTCACCAAGTCCACGCGCTATATCAAGTGCAAGGTTGCCTTTGACCAGATCGTCGATGGCAAGATGCGCGAGCGCAAGCAGGACTTTGTGGGCTTCGAGGCGCAGATGGTCCAGCATATGATCGACCACTGTCTTGGAAAGTTGGTCTAAGGGGACCAAAGCACCGCACTTCGTCTCTTTTGGTCCGGGCGTGACATTGTTGTCATGTCCGGGCTTTTGTGTTTAGCGCCTTTTTGTTTGGTGACAATAACCTTAGCAGGACCGTAAAGCTAGGAGGCGCTATGTGCACGAGCATTCGATTTACCGATAATTCTGGCCACATGTATCTGGGCCGCAACCTCGACTGGAGCTTTGACTACGGCCAACAGGTTCGCGTGATGCCGCGCGGGTTCCACATTCCGTATTCGTTTATCGACGATGCGTCGGCGGCACACGCGGTAATCGGCATGTGCATCGATTACAAGAACTATCCCATGTTTTTCGACTGTGGTAACGATGCGGGTCTGGCTGTGGCGGGGCTCAACTTTCCCGGCTATGCCGAGTATGCCGAGGGCCCTGTCGACGGCAAGAACAATATCGCGGCCTATGAGTTTCCCCTGTGGGTGGCAGCGACGTTCTCGACGGTCGATGAGGTCGAGGCCGCGCTGCGCGACACGGTGATTGTCGCCAAATCTGCCGGAGAGGGGCTGGGCGTGTCGCTGCTCCATTGGATTATCGGCGACAGCCAGCGCAGCATCGTGGTCGAGATGATGGCTGACGGCCTGCATGTATACGACGATCCGGTCGACACCCTTGCCAACCAGCCGACCTTCCCGTGGCACATGGAAAACCTGCGCACCTATATCACCGCCACAAGCGATTTTCCGCAGACGGCGACATGGCGTGGCGCCGAGCTTAAGCCCTATGGAGCCGGTGCCGGCATGCGCGGCATTCCGGGCGATTGCTATTCGCCGAGCCGTTTTGTAAAGGCGGCGTACCTCAATGCCAATTACCCGCAAAAGGAGAGCGAGACCGAAAACGTCGTTCGCATGTTCCGCTCGCTCGAGGGCGTGGTGATGATTGAGGGGGCGTCCAGGATGGGCGATGGCAAGTTCGAGAAGACTATCTATACCGGATGCTTTAGCGCGCGCACGGGCAATTATTACTACGCGATGTATGGGGATCCGTCGATTCGTTACGTGAGCCTGATGGATGCCGAGGGCGCGAGCCCCGATAGGCTCGTGGTTCCCGAGCTGCGTCGTTCGTAGCCCATAGCTTTACTGCAGTGCAAAGCGCCCCTGCATCTCCTGTGAGGTGCAGGGGCGCTGCGACCTGGGCTTTATCCCGCATGCGCCCCGAGAAAATGTCCCTTAAGCGCGTGCTGCCTGGGCGATACCGGCCTTGGTGCTTGCGCGTTTGCCGGCGAGTTCGCAAAAGACCGCGCCGCCGATGATGAGCGCGGCGCCCATGAGGCGGATTGGCGTCATGGTCTCGCCCAAAAGGACGGCGGAGAACACGACTGCCGAAAGCGGCTCGAGGTAGCCGACAACCGCGACGGTCTGCACGGGCAGCTTGGCGACAGCACTAAAGTAGAGCAGGCAGCCGATGCCGGTGTTGACGACGCCGAGCATGGCGACGGCGCGCCAATCGATGCCGGCGGCAATGCTGGGGGAGAGGAACGAGGGGGCGCCCTGCGTGAGGAGCGTAAGGACCAGCGCGGTCATAAAGGCGGCGCTCACCTGGAGCGCGGAGTTTTCGAGGCCTTCGACGTGTGGCGCACCCTTGCTAGCGATGACCATCAACGCGTAGCAGAAGGCCGAGGCGATGCCGCAAGCGATACCCGCAATGGGCATATTGCCGCCTAGACCTTGTGCCGCAATGAGAAAGGCGCCGCAGGCAACGGCGATAAACCCGGCGATTTTGCCGCCGGTCAGCTTTTCGCCAAAAATGAGCGGGGAGAGGGCCATAACGATGATGGGGCCGCAGTAATACAACAGCGAGGAGATGCCAACACCGATCGTCTGATAGGCGCGGAACAGGAAAATCCAGCTGGCGCCCAGCGCGGCGCCCGAGACGATGAGCGCTGCGGCCTCACGGGGGCGAGACGGAGCCTGCAGGTTATGGCGCTTGGTTATGAAGAGGATGGCGGCAAGGGTGAGAGCGCCCAAAAACGTGCGCAGGAGCACGATATCGGAGCTCGGCAGCGCGATGGCAGCGGCGATGATGCCATTGGAGCCAAACAATAGCAATGCTGCTAAGTACGTAAACAGTCCGTTGTTCATGCGCTGACATCCCCTATATATCCGAACATGTTCACTATGGGTGAACTGGCTTTAGAAGAAAAGCGAATATAATGCATGGAAAACATGACAAAAACTCATGCAAGGGTGGGGGTGTACCGTGGAGACCAATATCCAAAAGATGCAAGTGCTGCTCGAGACGGTGCGTGCCGGCAGCTTTACGCGTGCTGCAGAGCGCCTGAGCTATTCGCAATCGGGCGTGAGCCGCATGGTGGCCGACCTCGAGGCCGACTGGGGCTTTAAGGTGCTCGACCGCAGCCGCGAGGGCGTGACGCTTTCTGCCGACGGGCGGCAGGTCATGCCGGCTGTCGAGGCGCTCTGCGAGGAATTCATTCGCTTGCAGCGGCGTGTGGATGAGATGCGTGGGCTCATGCGTGGCAAAATCTGCATCGGTACGTTTTCGAGCGTGGCGACCCACGTGCTGCCGCCGGTGATCGCGCGTTTTCGCGCCGATTATCCAGACGTCGATTACGAGTTACTGATGGGCGACTATTCAGAGATTGAACAATGGGTGGCGCAGGGCCGCTGCGATCTGGGCTTTATCCCGCATGAGTCCCGAGAAAATGGCATGACATCGCGATCTCTGGTGCGCGACGAGTTGATGGCGGTGGTGCCGACAGACTCTCTGCTTGCTAGTGAGGGGGCCGTCTCGCTTGCCGACTTGGCCAACGAGCAGTTTATTCTGCTGGAACGCGGCACCGATGACGAGATTACGCCGCTGTTCCGTCGGGCGGGGCTGACGGTGCGCTCAAAACTGTCGACCTGGGATGACTATGCGATTATGGCCATGGTCGAGGACGGCTTGGGCGTGAGCATCCTTCCGGCGCTCATCTCGCGGCGCTGCCAGTTCAATGTCGCCATTCGTCCGCTCGAGGGACGTCCCCATCGGCAGATTAACGCCATATATCGAACGGCCGACGTTTCGCTTGCCGCCGCTCGTTTTCTCGAATATCTCTAGGCGAGCGCATACCGTTGTCGCTTTGGGATAAATCTCGAGGTGTGGTTCGCTTTATTATTGAAATTGAACTTTTCGAAAGAGCACGGCGCTATACTGCTTGCTAAATTGAACCTTGGTTCAATTCGTGTTCTATAAATTGAACTTTGCCAGCAAGGAGGTTCCTGTGGCCCAAGAGACGTTTAGCGATCGCCTGCGACAGGCTATGTCCGATCGCGACGTTCGCCAGTCGGACGTGATCCGCGCATCGGAGATGCTCGGCAAAAAACTCGGCAAGAGTCAGATGAGCCAATATGTGAGCGGCAAGACGATCCCGCGGCGTGATGTGGCAGAGCTGCTCGCCCGTATTTTGGAGGTCGATGTTACCTGGCTGCTCGCCGGTGACGCCGATCAAGGCGAGACATCATCGCCCCGCAACGTTTCCAAGCCCGAACTCAATCCCTCAGCCCAAATTGCAAGGAGCGTCCCCATGCGTACTTTTTCTAAATCCACCAAACTCGACAACGTCCTCTACGACGTCCGCGGCCCCGTCGTCGATGAAGCCGCCCGTATGGAGGACGAAGGCGAGCGCATCCTCAAGCTCAACATCGGCAACCCTGCGCCCTTTGGTTTTCGCACGCCCGATGAGGTCATTAAGGATATGCGCCAGCAGCTGCCCGACTGCGAAGGCTATTCCAACTCGCGCGGACTGTTCTCCGCGCGCAAGGCGATCATGCAGTACTCGCAGATCAAGGGCCTGCCCAATGTTCAGATGGAGCACATCTACACGGGCAACGGCGTGTCCGAACTCATTCAGCTTTCGATGAACGCACTGCTCGACAATGGCGACGAGATTCTGATCCCCAGCCCCGACTATCCGCTCTGGACGGCGTGCGCAACCCTTGCCGGCGGTCATCCCGTTCACTATCTGTGTGATGAGCAAGCGGATTGGTATCCCGATCTGGAGGATATGGAGTCCAAGATCACGAGCGCGACCAAGGCCCTCGTCATTATCAACCCCAACAACCCCACGGGTTCCGTCTATCCGCGCGAGGTGCTCGAGGGTATCGTCGAGGTTGCACGCAGGCATCAGCTGATGATCTTTGCTGATGAGATCTACGACCGCCTGTGCATGGACGGCTACGAGCACGTCTCGATTGCCTCGCTCGCTCCCGACCTGCCCTGCGTCACCTTTAGCGGCCTTTCCAAGTCGCACATGATTGCGGGCTATCGTATTGGCTGGATGGTGCTTTCGGGCAACCAGCGCTGCATGAGCGACTTTATTATGGGCATCAACATGCTCTCGAACATGCGCCTGTGCTCCAACGTGCCGGCTCAGTCAATCGTCCAGACGGCACTCGGTGGACACCAGTCCGTCAACGACTACATCCGTCCCGGCGGCCGTGTCTACGAGCAGCGCAACTTTGTGTATGAGGCGCTCAACAAGATTGACGGCATCTCGGTGGTCAAGCCGCGTGCGGCGTTCTATATCTTCCCCAAGATGGATGTCAAGAAATTCAACATCACCGATGACGAGCAGTTTGCCCTTGACCTGCTACACGAGAAGAAGATCCTGATCACCCGCGGCGGCGGCTTTAACTGGGCCGAGCCCGACCACTTCCGCATCGTGTACCTGCCGCGCATGGAAGTGCTCAAGGAGTCCCTCGAAGACTTGGCTGACTTCTTCGATCACTATCGCCAGTCGTAGGGGATTAGATATGTGCCGCCGCGAGAACTGAAGCGTCGCAGGATAGGCAAACGACAGCGAGCGAGCCGCATTTGCGCCAAGGTGACGTGAAGCGAAAGGGCGCTGACCTTTTGGTCGCGCCCTTGAAGCTGAACGTCAGATTGGTGTGAATGCGGCTCGCGCAGCGTCAAGCGGTCCGCCGTTCGGTAGAACGGCGGAACTATACAACGATTCCGCAACAGTGGTCGATTTCGTGTTGGATGATCTCGGCGGTGTAGCCCGAGAAGTTCTTGATGCGGTGGACGAAGTTCTCGTCCAAATACTCCACCTTAATGCGACGGTAGCGGGTACAGGGGCGCTCGCCGATCAACGAGAGGCATCCTTCGCTCGTCTGATAGGCATTGACCTGCTCAAGAATTTGAGGGTTGTACATCAGCAGCGCCCTGTTGCCGTCCTTTACGCAGATGATGCGTTTGCGCACGCCGATCATGTTGGCGGCGAGGCCAACGCACTCGTGCTCATGCTCGAGGAGCGTATCCAGGAGGTCCTGCCCGGTCGCGGCATCATCGGGCCCTGCGTCTTCGGAGGGCAGGCGCAAAAAGAACTCGGATTTCATGATGGGCTTAATCATGGCGGGCTCCTCATGTCTCATGCTTTCGTGGACTTTTGATAATAGCGCGGAAGGAAAGCTGTGCGTCTGCGTTACAATCTTTCGACGTTGGACCATGTTGCCAAACTCGTCGCGTGCGGCGTCTGGCGTAAGTCTAGGGCTCATCCTCGCCCTGGACTGTTCCTCTGGGGCGATACGACTGTCGTTCCAAGAGGAAGGAAATGCAAGGGGAGCAAATCTCAGCAACAAGTTAGGGCAACGCCATCGGGCACTTCGGCGTTTCTCATCGTTATGTATATCGCAGCCTTTGTTGCCGCGTTTAACGAGAACATCATTAACGTGGCGCTGCACGACATTATGGCGGCCTTTTCGGTGAGTGCCACCACGGCGCAGTGGCTTGTTTCGGGCTACATGATCGTGACGTCGATCTTTACGGCCATCATGGCCTTTCTGTCTGGTTGTTTTTCGACGCGTAAGCTGCTGTTTTTCGCATGTGGATGCCTGGTCGCCGGAGAAGTCCTGTGCTTGGTCGCCCCAACGTTTACCGTCTTGCTGCCAAGTCGCATTTTGCAGGCTGCGGGATCGGGCATCTTGTTTCCGCTCATGATGAACGTGGTGCTGTCTTGCGCCCCGCGTGAGAAGCTCGGTCTGTACCTGAGTCTGGGCGGTGCCTGCATTACGCTAGGGCCGGCGTTTGGACCCGTGATCAGCGGTCTTATGTGCACGTTGTTTGGCTGGAGGGCGGTGTTCGTAGTGCCGCTGGTGGGCGGTGTCGTGGTCGCCGCGGCGGCAGCAAAGCTCGTTCGAAATGTTGGAGAGCGCTCGAACACTAAGCTTGAATTGGTATTGTCGTGGCGCTGACTGTTGTGGTGTATGCCGGTGTCGGTTTGGTGCTGAGCCCCTCGCAGACGGCCGGCCTGGAGACGTCGCCCGCCGCTGAGCATCCTCACGGAACGGCATTGCTCAACACGTGGAACATGATTGCCGCGTCGTTTGGCCCGTCCCTGTTTATCGGCCTGCTCTCGAGTTCTTCGGCGGTTGCCGGCGCCACTGGCGTTGCGGCGGACGTTGCCCAGGCGATTGGATTTGCAGCCGCCGTGCGCGTAGCGGCCGTGATTGCCGTTGTCGGGTTCGCGGTGTCGCTGGTGTACGCTCGCCGCGAGTCGCACATGTCGCATTAATGTGTGCACATAGATTCTGCAGCTAGATTGGATGGCGACACCATAAACTAATGGACGTTTTGCCGAGAGGCATGAATGTATAAAGCGCAAAGAGTGCGCGACGGGCCCCGCGAATGGGGCGATGATGCCCGAGAGGGCCAAGAAGGAGTCTCATGTCTGAGAACGAAGAGATCATGAACGAGACCGAGAACGAGACCATGGCTGCCGAGGTCGAGGCAGTCGAGACCGTGGAGACCGAAGCTGCCGAGGTTGAGGCTGCTGACGAGGTTTCCGCCGAGGAGGAGGCCGAGGTTGTCGAGGCCGCCGCTGATTACGATGACGAAGAGCTGATGGACAAGATGCAGAAGGCCGCCCGCCTGCTGCGCAGCCGTCGCTTTGCTATTTCCAAGGAGGAGGAGGCCAAGGCTGAGCGCATGGCGAACATCGAGCGCGCCATCAAGCTTCTTGACCTCAAGCCCAAGATGGAGCAGAAGGAGATGTCCGACCTGCTGGGCATGCGCCTTCGTGAGCTCGATGGCCTGATGGCCGAGGCCGAGGCTGCCGATCTGGTCGGCCGCATCGACGACGCCGAGGGCGATATGCGCAAGATCGTCGTCTTCGCTGCCGAGGATGCCGCCGAGGGCCTGGTCGAGCTTGCCAACAAGAAGGAGAAGCTCCTGCCCGAGCTTTCTTACGAGGAGGCCACCGAGTTGATGGCCGCTCTCGATAAGGTTATCGCTCCGCTCGTCGCCATGGGCCTGGACGAGGACCGCGGTCCTCGCGGTGGCCGTGACGATCGCGGTGGCCGTGGCGGCGACCGTGGTGGCCGCGGTGGCTTTGGCGATCGCGGTGGCCGCGGCGGTGACCGTGGCGGTCGCGGTGGCGATCGTGG
>NZ_QRWO01000029.1:0-35003 GCF_003459655.1 Collinsella sp. AF19-1LB | reverse complement strand
TAATAAAGAAGGCCAAGATTCGGGACGCAGTTCAAGATTGACCTGTCCCCCTTGCTCTAAATCGGGTATAAAGGCGTGCGGCATATCGAATGAAAGGCAATTTGCATGAATGACTTTATGAAGGGCCGCAATGGCGCCGATGAGCTCACCATCGTTATGGGCTTTTCCGGCATCGTCATCGCGATGATCGGATCGATAGCCCGCATCCAGTGGCTCAGCTGGATTGCCATCGCCGTCATCGTGATTGGCGTGCTGCGCGGCCTGTCCAAAAACATCGATGCACGTCGCAAAGAGAACGAGGCCTTTGTCGCCGCGACTGCCAATGTTCCCGGCTTGGGCAAGTTCGTCGCCAGCTTGGGCAGCGGGGCCGCAGCGGCCAGCACCTCACGCGCGGCCGGCACCAGTAAGGAAGACTTTGAGCGTGCCAAGCGAACGGCCAAGAAGATGTGGAAGGGCCGCAAGACCACGGCATATCTCAAGTGCCCCAACTGCGGTCAGATGCTCTCCGTCCCCAAGGGCAAGGGTAAGATCCGCGTCACCTGCCCCAAGTGCCACGCCAAGATGGAAACCCGCTCCTAGCGCCCGCACGCGGGACAAATTAATCAGGTTTGCTTGTCCCAAATCTTAAGTATTTGTTCGATAAAAAAGCCGAGGCCTCGTGTTGAGACCTCGGCTTTTTGCATGCGGCAACGGAGCTGCCCCTTTGTCACATCTACGCCACACCGTCGCGGGCGAGCTCCTCGGCCAGCGCCTCGGCCGGCATGGCCATAATCGCGTCGAGCTCGGCATCCACCTCAGGGATGCACTTCACCTTGAGCTTGCGCACCAGATCACCGCGACACATCACATGCATCGGCTCACGCAGCGCGCACAGGTCATCGAGCGGGTTCTTGCGCGTCACCAGGATATCGGCAGCCTTGCCGCACTCGATCGTGCCGGTCTCGCCGCCCAGCCCCAGCAGCTCGGCATTGACTTGCGTAGCCGTATGCAGCGCAAAGGCGTTGCTCACGCCCACGTACTTGGCAAAATAGGCCACCTCGCGCCACATGTCGTACTGCGTCACGAACGGGCAGCTTGAGTCCGTGCCCAGGCCCACCTTAACGCCAGCTTCCAGTGCGGCACGGGCGCTCTCGATGATGCCCGAACACACAATGTCGCCGTTCTTCTTTTGCGTGTCGGTCGAATGGGTCTTCTCCGGATCGAGCAGCACAAACGGCAGCGCGGGGCTGATAGTGCAGGTAACGCTGGGCGCACGCCCCTCAAGCTGCGTGCCCGCGGCGCCGCGGTACAGTTCCAAGATCTCGGGAGTCATCGGGGCACCGTGCTCGATCGTATCGACGCCGGCCTCAAGCGCGGCCTTCACGCCCTCGGTGCTCTCGACATGAGCCATAACCGGCAGGCCCACCTCGTGCGCAGCCTTGCACGCCGCCGCGGCAACCTCGACCGGCATGCGCAGCACGCCCGGCTCACCTACTTCGGTCGCGTCGAACACGCCGCCCGTCACGAACAGCTTGATGACGTCGGCACCGCGCGCATGCAAGTCACGCACTTGTTCGGCCGCCTCATCGGGGGTATCGGCGACCTGCGCGAACAGCCCCGCACCGTGACCGCCCGGCACCGTGACACCCGTTCCCGGCGCCACCAGACGCGGACCCTGATACTTGCCGGCGTCGATAGCGTTGCGCACGGCAATATCGGCAAACAGCGGGTCACCCGCACCGCGCACCGTGGTCACGCCGCTTGCCAACTGCTGCTGGGCGCTGCCTTTGAGGATGTGGCGGACGATGGCGCGGCCCACGGGATTATCGAGCTTCTTCATAAGTGCGCCCGCATCGCCGGCCGAGACAGGCTTGCCCGAGCCGCACAGATGCGCATGCATATTGATGAGACCGGGCATGAGATACGCACCACCCAGGTCGATAACCTCGGCACCTGCAGGCGCCTGCGCCACAGCACTCGGCCCCATCCAGGTGATGACGCCGCGCTCAACAGTCACGGCCATATCGGGTTGCGGCTCCATATGTTCCGAACCATCCAGAATGGTCGCATTGATAAACAACGTGGAACGATCGGCAGACGCCATATCGAGCTCCTCCCTCACGATTAACTTGAACATTTGTCCATTATCACCTAGTCCCGCTGGATTGCTGCAGACGCATCGGTTAACGGAAGGAAGAGAGGATGTGGGGGACGGAATACGTTGCAATCCCATCCCAGCGGCACTAGGGAAATCTCTCGATCTATAACAGGTAGACCGGGTTTTAGCAGCCAGATGTTACAGATCGAGATCTTTCGGCACCGCGTCCAACCTTTGTCTCGATCTGTAACAGTTGGGTCGAATTTTGGCCGTTAGATGTTACAGATTGAGAACTTTCACCAGGCGCCAACCTTCTGTCTCGATCTGTAACAGCTACGAGGCCAAACGGCCCCTTGTTGTTACAGATCGAGACAAACTCGGCAGAAACAACCACATTCGCGTCAGTTGCACCCCTTAGCACCCATACCACTGACGCTTCCATCCCTCAGCCAAATCGGCCCGCTGCGAAATACCCGCCAGCCTCATCTTTTCAGCCAGCTTCCCCGGGTCTTTGAGTTCATCAAACGTAAACCGAAGCACCTTATGCCCGAGCATTGTCAGATGAGATTCCCGCTGACGCTCTGCCACGAATGGGTCAACCGACTCCCGACCCCCGCCGCTCTGCAAGGTGTACTTCCCCTTTCCGTCGAGCTCGCCGATGACACATGTCCCGTCCTCGAGCCGCCAAAAATAGTCGACGCGAAACACCTGGCTCGGATCGAGCGGGTCGCGAAACTCCACCTGCAGCTCCGGAACCGGAAAGCCGTACGCAATAAAGAATGCTCGGAACCGAGACTCGCCGCCGTTTTCAGACAGCCCGTCCGCATACGACGCAATCACCTGTGCCCTGCGATACCCTCGCCTGCCCTCGCAATCGGCGCGGAGACACTCGCACAGGTCATCGCGCGATACGCCCCTTGCCCTCAATGCAGAATCGGCAATCGCCAACCCGTAGGAGAACGGCGCACGCAGCAAGCAATCCTCCACCGTGCGCCAAAACGACGTCGCCTGCACGCCGTCGACTTGTTCAAGTGCGCCCGCCGCCTGCGGACGCAACAGCCGACATCCTGCACTCAGCGGCACCGAGCAACCTGTCTTAACAAGATATCGTGGCCCAAGCAGATCATTCGGCACCTCCAGACCCCACAAAAGCGCCGCGTCATAGCCCCAAAACGCCCAATCGGGATGAAACTCTGCAAGCCCTTTGATGGTACGCAGCGCTCGCTCCGCCGGCGTCAGTACACCCCAATCATGTTGAAAGCAGAACAAATACGGCTCGGGCTCCGCAATATCATCGGTTCCCACATGACGCCGTAGCCACATGAGCTCGGCATTGTCATGCGTTGCGAGCAGCGCACCTTGCTCGGTCGCCTCCGTGAGTCGCGCGAGCATCCTATTCCGCGCCAACGTGTTGCGAGTCGTATGCTTGTGCTTGAAAACGGTATTAGACACTTCCATCACCACCACATCGGACAAATGAACCATCGTCACCGTTGCCTCCGCCGACAAATGTCTTGATCTGTAACAGTAAACCGTTCTTCAGGCCCCTAAACGTTACAGATTTAGACAAACCAGCGGTGCCCAAGCGTTCGTCTCGATCTGTAACAGATAGGCTGGTTTTTTGTCCCCAAACGTTACAGATCGAGACAAAAAGGCAAAAGGCAAGGCAGGCGACAACCACCCATCCCCTACTCCCACTCCTGCTCGTAGATGTTGAGCGACTTTACGTACCGCCCCTGGGCGCCCATGATGTCGCGGACCAGACGCAAGAAGAAGCTGATGCACGAGGTGTCAAAGCCGTCCTGCAGGTCCTCCGGATGCACCGCACCCGGCCCATCGACCGCCGTATCGCTCAGCCGCGCGATGTCATACAGGTAGAGCTGTCCCGCCGTAAGCCAGACATCGTCGACGCAGGCGAGGCGCACCGCAATCGCGCCGTCACTCCAGTGCTCCTTCTGCACGATATGCGGATCGTAGACATCAAAGCGATGATCGGTGCGTGTGTCCTTCAGCGCAACCATGCCGTTCGCAGGATCCTTGTCCAAAATGCCAAAGCGCGAGAAATACTGCGTGTCGCGTACCTGCTCGAGCCGCTTGAGCGAGGCAGGCGAAAGCGATGCCGGCGGCTCGTCAACATACAGCTCGAGCAGCGTCTTGCCATGGCGATAGGGGCGCTCGAAGAGCAGCCAATCGGTAAATGCCATGTTGTAGGCCATGATTTCGTTTTGCGAAGGCTCGGTGCAATAGCTGAGCCACGGGTCGACAATGATCTCGAACTGTTCGCGCGCCGGCTCCAAAAACTGGAACTTCCGCAGCATCCAAAAATGGGCCATGTCGGCAATATCGTTGCCGACGGCTTCGGCTAGCTCTGCTCTGTCAAAAGCGTGGTCAGTCATGGCATCCTCCTCAAACTGATGGACCTCAATTTGAGCTTACGAGGAAGGTGGGCAGCCACGACCAGCGCGGGCAAAATAGGCCTCCGACTGCAAACCAGATACTGACCAAACACTTGACGAAAAGCT
Source organism: Collinsella sp. AF19-1LB (assembly GCF_003459655.1). Classification (NCBI taxonomy): domain Bacteria; kingdom Bacillati; phylum Actinomycetota; class Coriobacteriia; order Coriobacteriales; family Coriobacteriaceae; genus Collinsella; species Collinsella sp. AF19-1LB. Next base: position 30,404 of record NZ_QRWO01000029.1, on the reverse strand, counting down.
TGATCGAAAATGCGCACCGCAACAAAACCGCAGGTAGACATAGACGGCCAACCCGCCCTTTTGAGCCAGATGCCCGCAGCCACCACAGAAACAACAGGTGACCACAGCCCGAGAAGTCGACAAATGAACATCCGTACGTCGACAAACGAGCAAACTGCTCGCAAATCCGCAAGGAGTGTCCCCGAGTGCCGACAGAAAAGGAACGTCCCTAACTGCCGGCACTTAGGCGGCACTTAGGGACGTTCCTTTTGTGCCGGCCGTTGGGGACAGCCCTTGACGATTCAGCTGTGGGCAGCAGCCTTACAGCGCCAGCGCGTCGGCGACTTCGGCAGCGCAGGCCAAGGCGTCGGCCATAGCGTTCACCACGAGCGAGCTGCCGTTGCGAGCGTCACCGGCAACATACACCGGCGCGGCATCCGCGGCGACGCCCTCCGTGCGAGCCGCGAGATGCGAGCCCTCGGCAGCCATCACCGGCAGCGGACGACCAGCGATGGCAACAGGCACGCTCACCGCATCGAACACGCCGTGCTCCGGACCCGTAAAGCCGCAGGCAATGAGCACCAGCTGCGCCGGCACCTCGTGCTCGGAGCCCGCGATGCGCTCGGGCTTTCCCGCCGACCAGTCCAGATCGACCACGCGCAGACCCGCAGCCGCACCCTTCTTGTCCAACAGCACCTCGAGCGTATCCACGCCCCAGGCACGCATCTCACCACCCATCGCAGCGATAGCCTCCTGCTGGCCGTAGTCGGTCTTCTTAACGTTGGGCCACTGCGGCCAGGGGTTGCTCGCCGCGCGCTTATCGGGCGCAGCCGGCAAGAACTCAAACTGGCGCACGCTGCGCGCGCCCTGACGCACCGCGGTACCCACACAGTCGTTACCGGTATCGCCGCCGCCAATGACCACAACGTCCAGGCCACGCGCATCGACCGCGAGCTCGCCGCCGTCGAGAACCGACACGGTCGAAGCCGTCAGATAGTCCACGGCGTACACCACGCCCGGGGCGTCCACGTTCGTAGCCGAAAGACCGCGCGGGGCACGGGCGCCAGCAGCCACCACGACGGCGTCAAAGTCGTCGAGCCTGGCGGTAACCTTGGGATCGCTCACGTCGGCACCAAGCTCAAACACAATGCCCAGCTCGCGCATGAGCGCTACACGGCGCTCGACCACAGACTTCTCGAGCTTCATGTTGGGAATGCCGTACATGAGCAGACCGCCCGGGCGGTCGTCGCGCTCAAACACCGTCACGCGGGCGCCGCGACGCGCGAGCTCCCATGCAGCCACCAGACCAGCCGGTCCAGAACCAACCACGGCGACCGTGGGCGCATCCTCCCCTGCCGGCTCAAAGCGGCGCGGGCCGCCGTTTGCCCATTCATGGTCGCTGATCGCGCGCTCGTTATCGTGAATCGTCGTAGGCTGGCCGTCGACCGAGCCCAGGTTGCACGCGGCCTCGCACAGCGCCGGGCACACGCGGCTCGTGAACTCGGGCATGGGCGAGGTGAGCGACAGACGCTCGGCAGCCTCGTCCCAGCGGCCGCGGTACACCAGCTCATTCCACTCGGGAATCAGGTTGTGCAGCGGGCAGCCGCTCGGGCGTGCCTTGCCAAAGCTCGCGCCCATCTGGCAAAACGCCACGCCGCACATCATGCAGCGGCTCGCCTGGGCGCGACGCGCATCGTCATCGAGCTCCACGTACAGCGGATCGAAATCACGGCTGCGCTCCTCCACGGGGCGAAGCTCGTGGGTCACGCGATCGATATCAAGAAAAGCACCGGGCTTACCCATGGCACTTACGCCTCCTTCTTGGTCGAAGCAACAGAGCTGGCAGCCACGGACGCAGCGCCCGCAACACCGCTCGCGACATCAAAGCGAGCGACATCCGCGGCACTCGCGCGACCGGTCACGATGTCAAACGCCAACTCCTCGGCCTGCGCATGCGTCTTGCCGGCAGCCTCGCCCGCGGCGACAATCGCCAGCACGCGCTCGTACTCGGTCGGAATGACCTTCACAAAGTGCTTGTTCATCGTCTCAAAGCTGTAGAGCAACTTAATGCCGCGCGGGCTCTGCGTCGCGTCCACGTGCTCCTGGATGAGCTCGCGAATCTGCGCCAGCTCGCCAGCCGTCGGGGCCTTGAGCTCCACACTCTCGTGGTTCACGCGGGCGTCGAGCGTGCCGTACTGGTCAAAGACGTAGGCCACGCCGCCTGTCATGCCGGCGGCAAAATTCTGCCCGACCTCGCCCAGGATGAGCGCCAGACCGCCCGTCATGTACTCGCAGCCATGGTTGCCGCAACCCTCGACCACCACGGTGGCACCGGAGTTGCGCACGGCAAAACGCTGGCCGGCCAGGCCGTTAATGAAGCCGCGGCCGCTCGTGGCACCAAAGAACGCAACGTTGCCCACGATGATGTTCTCGTCGAACTTGTAGGTCGCATGCGGGTTGGGGCGCACCGACACCTCGCCGCCCGAAAGGCCCTTGCCAAAGTAGTCGTTGGCGTCGCCGCACACGTTGAGCGTAATGCCGCGCGGCAGGAAGGCGCCAAAGCTCTGACCGGCCGAGCCATCGCAATCGATGGTGATGGAGCCGGCGGGCAGGCCCTCGGGATGCGCCTTGGTCACCGCGTTGCCCAAGATGGTGCCCACGCAGCGGTTGACGTTGGCGATATCGGCGCGGAAGCGAATCGGACGCAGGTGCGCACGGGCATCGGCCGTATAGGGCACAAACAACGTGGAGTCGAGCGTCTTGTCGAGCTCGCTGTCCGCAGCCATCTGCGGCAGAAAGTGGCGACCGTCGGCGCCCGGGATATGGGCACCGAACTCGCAGGTCGCGCTTGCCAGCACGGGCGACAGATCGAGCAGGTTTGCTTTGCGGTTACCCGGGACCTCGATCTGGCGTAAGCACTCGGGATGGCCGACCATCTCGTCGACGGTGCGGAAGCCCAAGCTCGCCATGACCTCGCGCAGCTGCTCGGCAACAAAGAGCATAAAGTGCTCGACGTGCTCAGGCTTGCCGCGGAAGCCGCGACGCAGGCGGCAGTTTTGCGTAGCGATGCCGGCCGGGCAGGTGTCCTGCTGGCAGTCGCGCTGCATGAGGCAGCCCATGGAGATGAGCGGCATGGTCGCAAAGCCAAACTCCTCGGCGCCCAGCAAGCAGGCGACGGCAACGTCGGTGCCGTCCATGAGCTTGCCGTCGGCCTCGAGCACCACGCGCGAGCGCAGGCCGTTTTGCAGCAGCGTCTGCTGGGCCTCGGCAAGGCCGAGCTCCAGCGGCAGACCCGCATGCCAGATAGAGTCGCGCGCAGCGGCACCCGAGCCGCCGTTGTGGCCGCTGATCAAGATCTTGTCGGCGGCACCCTTGGCCACACCGGTGGCGATGGTGCCGACGCCGGCCTCGCTGACCAGCTTGACCGACACGCGCGCACCGGGGTTGGCGTTCTTAAGATCGAAGATAAGCTCTGCCAGGTCCTCAATGGAGTAAATATCGTGGTGCGGCGGAGGCGAGATCAGGCCGATGCCGGGCGTGGACTGACGGACCTCGGCGATCCAGGGGTAGACCTTCTTGCCGGGCAGATGGCCACCCTCGCCGGGCTTGGCGCCCTGGGCCATCTTGATCTGAATCTCGAAGGCGCTGCACAGATAGCGGCTCGTCACGCCAAAGCGCGCGCTTGCCACCTGTTTGATGGCGGAGTTCTTGGAGTCACCGTTAGCCAGCGGGGTCTCGCGACGCGGATCCTCACCGCCCTCGCCGGAGTTGGAGCGACCGTGCAGGCGGTTCATGGCGATGGCCATGCACTCGTGCGCCTCTTTGCTGATGGAGCCGTACGACATGGCGCCGGTGTTAAAGCGGCGGACGATGTTGAGCGCGGGCTCCACCTCGTCGAGTGCCACCGGAGTGCGGTCGCTGGCATCAAAGTCGAGCAAGTCGCGCAGGCGCACGGCACGGCCGGTGCGGTGCAGGCGGGCGCTGTACTCCTTAAAGGTGTCGTAACTGTCCTCGCGGCAGGCGGTCTGCAGCAGGTAGACAGTCTGCGGATCGATGAGGTGATCCTCGCCGCCGAACGGGCGCCACTTGGTCAAACCCAGCGTGGGCAGCTGATCGGGTGCCGGGCTCTTAAGGATAGCGAGCGCGGCGTCGTAGCGCTCGTTTTGCTCGCGCTCAACGTCCTCGACACCCATACCGCCCACACGGCTCACCGTGCCGGCGAAGTACGCGTTGACGAACTCCGGCGTAAAGCCCACGGCCTCGAAGATCTGCGCCGAATGGTAGCTCTGCACCGTAGAGATGCCCATCTTGGACATGATGGAAACGATGCCGGCGGTTGCAGCCTTGTTGTAGTTGGCGATGCCCTGCTCGACCGTCACGTCCAGATCGCCGCGTGCCGCCAGATCGCGGATGCACGCATGTGCGTTGTACGGATAGATGCCGCTCGCGGAGTAGCCCACCAGCGCGGCAAAGTCGTGCGGAGACACAGCGTCGCCGCACTCCACCACGATGTCGGCAAAGGTACGCACGCCGGCGCGGATCAGGTGATTGTGCACGCAGCCCACGGCGAGCAGCGACGGCACGGGCACCTCGCCCGCAGCGGCGCGATCGCTCAACACCACGATGTTCACGCCGTCGCGGACCGCAGCCTCAACGTCCTCTGCAAGCTGCTTGAGCGCAGCCTGCAGCGCGTCCTCGCCGGCATCACGGCGGTACACGGCACGGAAACGGCGGGTCTTAAAGCCCACGCGGTCGATGGCACAGATGCGCTCGAACTCCTCCTCGTTGAGCAACGGGCGCTCCAAGCGAACCAGCTGGCAGGCCGTACGGGAGTCCTCGAGCAGGTTGCCGTGGTTGCCCAGGTAGAGCGTGGTCGAAGTCACCATGTGCTCGCGCAGGGCATCGATCGGAGGATTCGTGACCTGGGCGAACAGCTGATAGAAGTAGTCAAAGAACGAACGCGTCTTCTTAGACAGGCAGGCCAGCGGTGCGTCGATGCCCATCGAGGCGAGCGGGGCCTTGCCCTGCTGGGCCATGGGACGCACGACCTCGTCGACGTCATCCCAGTGGTAGCCGAGCTTGGCCATACGCACGGCGGCGGGCACCTCGGCGTCCTCGGCGGGCGTTGCCGCAACGGGCTCATCGAGCGCGTCGACGGTCAGCGTCTCCTCGGCAATCCAATCACGGTAGGGCTTTTCCTTGGCGTAACGGGCGCGCAGCTCGTCGTTGTAGATGACGCGCCCGCGGGCAAAGTCGACCTCGAGCATCTGGCCCGGCCCCAGACAGCCGCTCGTCAGGATGTTCTCGGGGCTCACCTCGATGGTGCCCACCTCGCTTGCCAGCATAAAGCGACCGTCGCGCGTCACATAGTAGCGGGCGGGGCGCAGGCCGTTACGGTCGAGGGCGGCACCCAGCGTGCGACCGTCGGTAAAGGCGATGGCCGCCGGGCCATCCCACGGCTCCATGAGCATGGACTGGTAAGCATCGTAGGCGCGGCGCTCCTCACTCAGGCTGTCGTTGTGGTCCCACGGCTCGGGCAGCAACATGGACGCGGCACGCGTAAGCGGACGGCCGTTCATGACCAAAAACTCGAGCACGTTGTCCAGAATCGCGGAGTCGGAACCCTCGCGGTTGATGATGGGCATCACACGCTCAAGATCGTGCTGCAGCACGGGGCTGTACAGGTTGGGTTCGCGGGCGCGAATCCAGTTGACGTTGCCCTTGAGGGTGTTGATCTCGCCGTTGTGGATGATAAAGCGGTTAGGGTGCGCACGCTCCCAACTGGGCGTGGTGTTGGTGGAGTAGCGCGAGTGGACGAGCGCAACGGCCGTCTTGACAGCGGCGTCGTTGAGATCGATGAAGAAGCGGCGCATCTGCGTGGCGACGAGCATGCCCTTGTACACGATAGTGCGCGAGCTCATGGAGCAGACGTAGAAGATCTTGTCGCGCAGGGCAAACTCGGCGTCGGCCTTCTTCTCGATAGTGCGACGGCACACGTACAGGCGGCGCTCGAAGGCGTCACCCGCCGGCGTATCGTCGGGGCGGCCCAGAAAGGCTTGCAGAATGGTGGGCATGCAGGCGCGTGCCGTCTCGCCCAGGTCGTGCGGGTCGACGGGCACCTCGCGCCAAAAGAGCAGCGGCACGCCGGCCTCGGCGCAGCCCTCCTCAAACACGCGACGGGCATCCTCTACGCCCTTGTCGTCCTGCGGAAAGAACAGCATGGCCACGCCATAGTCGCCCTCTGCCGGCAGAATCTGGCCGCACTTTTGAGCCTCTTTGCGAAAAAAGTGATGCGGAACCTGGAACAGGATACCGGCACCGTCGCCGGTGTTCTTCTCGAGTCCCGTGCCGCCGCGGTGCTCCAAGTTGACCAGAATGGACAGCGCGTCGTCCAGAATCTGGTGATGGCGCTCACCGTTGATATCGGCAAGTGCGCCGATGCCACATGCATCGTGGTCGAATTCGGGGCGATAAAGGCCCTGCTGTTGAGCGGAATCTGCCTGCATCGCGATCCTCCCCTAGAAATATGACAGTCAGTTGAATAGGCATACTAGGAGCATCGCCGGTCCGCTGTGTTTCCCACCCGTTTCGAAACAATCGCGTAACGCACGCGGGACATCTACGTCTTGCCATCAAACGCGTACATCAGCCTCCAAACATGTCAAAAAACGACATCTTTGGAGGCTGACGTACACCTTTTGGAGCAGAACAGCATGTCCCCAATGCACCAACCAATCCCCGCTGGACCAATATTTTGTTAGTCTTGGTTAACTTTTTAGCCTAAAACGGGTATCCTTTGCGGCGTCAAGCAAACGGCACGCAGGAGCGCACCATGATCAACCATCTCAAACATCATTTTGGCTCCCGACGCACTGGTGGTCACGGAGGCCTAGACATTGCGCGGCATATCGGCCCTGGGCTGCTCGTGACCGCCGGCTTTATCGATCCGGGCAACTGGGCCTCCAATATGGCCGCGGGCTCGCAGTTTGGCTACGCGCTGCTGTGGATCGTCACGCTGTCCACGATTATGCTCATTGTGCTGCAGCACAACGCGGCACACCTGGGTATCGCCACGGGCGCCTGTCTTGCCGAGGCCACGACACGTTACCTCCCCCACTTCGTTGGGCGCACGGTACTCGCCAGTGCCTATCTCGCGACCATCGCCACCGCCATGGCCGAAGTCCTGGGCGGTGCGATCGCGCTCCAGATGCTCTTTGGGCTGCCCGTGCGCGCGGGCTGCGTCATCGTGGCGGCAGTATCGATGGCGATGCTCATGACGAGCTCCTACAAGCGCGCCGAGCGATGGATTATCGCCTTCGTAGGCGTGGTAGGACTCTCGTTTTTGGCCGAGCTTGCACTGGTCAAGGTCGACTGGCCGCAGGCCGCCGCAAGCTGGATCACACCCAGTATGCCCAGCGGCTCGGCCGCGATTATCGTGAGTGTCCTGGGCGCGGTCGTTATGCCCCACAACCTCTTCCTGCACTCCGAGGTCATCCAATCCATGCACTTCGAAGGCCAAGGCGAGAAAGTTATCGAAGAGCGTCTACGCTACGAGCTCTTCGACACGCTCTTTTCGATGGGCGTGGGCTGGGCAATCAACTCGGCCATGGTCATCCTGGCCGCAACGACCTTCTTTGCGCACGGCATTGTCGTAGACGACCTCGCCGTCGCAGCGGCCACGCTCTCCCCCATCTTAGGCCCGGCGAGCTCGACCATCTTTGCGGTAGCGCTGCTGTTCGCGGGTCTCTCGAGTAGCGTGACAGCGGGCATGGCGGCGGGCACCATCACCGCGGGCATGTTCGACGAGGAATACGACATCCACGACCGGCACTCATCGATTGGAGTGGCGGTCTGTTTCGTCGGCGCAGTGCCGGCGTGCCTGATCGTCCCGAATCCTTTTGAGGGTCTCATCTGGAGTCAGGCACTGCTGTCGCTTCAGCTGCCGATTACGGTCTTTGTGCTCATACGACTCACCAGTTCGTCCCGCGTCATGGGCAAATACGCCAACTCGCACCCACTTAACGCGTTGCTCGTAGGGATCGGTGCCGTCGTGACGATTCTCGATGTCGTGTTGTTGACAGGGATGTAATGGGACGGGGTACCTACCCAGGCAAACGTCTCAATCTGTAACATCTAGACCCGCTTTTGATATCTAGATGTTACAGATTGAGATCTTCTGCCGGACGGTTTTGGTTTGTCTCGATATGTAACAAGTGGGCCCAATTTCCACCGTTAGATGTTACAGATTGAGACAAAAGGTCGGCCGGACTCACAACAGACAGGATCGGCCAACAGCAACCGTGATCCCTTGGGGGCGGAGGAAAAGGGCCCCGGCCGAGAATTCGACCGAGGCCCTTGGACAGAGCTATGTTCGGCTTTCGCCGTGTGTCTGCGAGCTACTCCTCGACGAGCTCAAACTGATCGGGACCGACGCCACACACCGGGCACACATAATCCTCGGGCAGCTCGGGCGTATCGACCTCAACCTCGTAACCGCAAACGACGCACACGAACTTATACGTCTTCTTCTCCTCAGCCATGATGTTCTCCTCTCAAACGCGACTGGTGATGTACTTCATTTATCAGTATAGATTCTCAATAATATAATGCAAGTATTTTTAAAACATTTCTAGCCTTGATACGAGGACGCCTTCGGAGGCGTCTTGCCCTTCAGGACCTTATGGTAGTAATCGTAGGTGAGCGGCGTCTCGTCACTCAAGCGCTCGGCATCCTCGACCTCGCCGATAAACAGTAGATGCGTGCCAACATCCACAGTGTCGATCAAATGGCAGCTAAACAGGGCCGCCGCGTGCTCGGGCACATAGGGCATGCCCAGAGCCGTCTCGCGGGTCTCGTATTTGGCAAACTTGTCATAATCGCTGCTGGCGCGGAACCCAAAGTTACCGATGTAGAGCATATCGGCGGTCTGATCGATCACGGTCAGCGCGAACGCTTTGGCCGAAGCGATGACGCCCGAGGTGACGTTGTCCTTGTTCACGGCAACCGAAATGCGCGGCGGCATGGACGTCACCTGCACCGCAGTGTTGATGACGCAGCCGGCGCGCAGCCCGTCTGCCGCGGCGCTCACCACGTACAGACCGCTCGGCATGGTAAAGAACGCAGTTTTGTCCATAACAATCACTCCCCTAACGCGGGTTGGAACCTCATGGATGTATGTACCCACAAAAAAGGCGGCGCCCACAACGGACACCACCTTTGAGACATATGTGTCAAAACAGTATAAGCAAGATGAGACCCCCGCAGTTGCGGTGAAATAAGGACTGAATAGCCCCTCAAACAGGCAAAACAGTCCGTATTCCACCGCAACTTATACAGAACGCCTAGCGATTGCGCTCCTTGAGGGCGCGGTCGATCTCGCGCTGGACATCGCGCTTGGCCATATCCTCGCGCTTGTCGTAAAGCTTCTTGCCGCGGCCTAGGCCCAGCAGCAGCTTTACGCGGCCGTCGGTATTAAAGTAGAGCTCCAGCGGCACCAGCGCATAGCCGCGGTTGCGAAGTTTGCCGTCAAGAAAGTCGATCTCCTTGCGGTGCAGCAGCAGACGGCGCCGACGGTCGGGATCGCGATTCCACACGCCACCATGGCTATAAGGGTGGATATGCAGGCCGACGAGCCAGCACTCCCCACCACGAATCAGTGCGAAGGTATCGGTAATCTGGCACGCGCGCTCGCGAATCGACTTGACCTCGGTACCGCTCAGCTCAATACCGCACTCAAACGTCTCATCGATAAAGTACTCGTGATGTGCCGAGCGATTCTTGGAAATGAGCTTGCGCTCGCGCTTACTGGGCATCGCCGGCCTCCTTGGCGCCATCGGCGTTTGAGCCCGCAGCCTCGCGCTTTGCCCTGCGCTCGGCATTAAGCTCGGCATCGCTCTCGCGCACCAGCTTGATAATCGCCGCGCAGGCCTCCTCGCCTACCAAGTCGCGAGCACGCACCGTCAGGCGCGTCGCCTCCTGCTTGTCGCCGTCGCTTGCAGCATCGGTCGCGCACATAATCAGGCAGATGGCAATCTCGGCCGAAGGCGAGGTCGGCACGCCTTGCAGGGCCAGTTCACCCATCACGTGGTCGTCGATCTCATCGGCGGCATCCGGATAGGCAGTATGGATCTTGTTGAGCAGGCGCGTCGTATGCGCATCGCCAGGGGCCAAGCGCAGCGCCAGACGCGCGCAACCCACAGCCGCCGAGACGTTCTCGGTCTCGGGCTCCAAGAAGTACTGACCTAGATTGGCGTAGGCGCGGGCGGCGCACTTGCCATCGCTTGCACGCTCCAGTACCGAGAACGAGAGCGATGCCCATTCCTGCTTGTCCTCGAGCGCACGGAACAGCTCGGCCAGATCCAGGCGATAGTTGCAGTTCATGGGGTCCCAGCGTACGGCCTGCATCAGGGCATTACGAGCGCTCACATAATCCTGCTGGCGAATATAGGCATACGCCATGTCGGAATACAGGCGATCAAAGGGCACCTCGACCTGCACCAGCTCGCGCGGATCCTTTTCCACGCGGCGGTAGGCCAGACGCTCAAACTTGCTATCGAAGCTAAAGTACTGGCGCTTCTCCTCCGTCTTGCACTCGGCATCGATATACTCCTCGGCGAGCTCAACCAGACGCTCCAACAGCGGCGTCGCCGTGGCCAGGTCGCCCTGCGCCAGATAGTTCTCGGCATACGTGATGTCTTCCAAGCTGATAGGCAGGTCCATGACAACTCCTCGGTCCGGGCGGCAGACTCAACGCGCGCCTTAAATATCGGTCAATACACAAAACCCGGGTCTCTTACGAGGCCCGGGCGTTCAATTTTGGTAGCCCGTACCAGATTCGAACTGGTGATCTCCGCCTTGAGAGGGCGGCGTCCTAAACCGCTAGACGAACGGGCCATATGTAGCAAATGCAATGGCTGGGATGGAGGGAGTCGAACCCCCATTGACGGAACCAGAATCCGCTGTCCTGCCATTAGACGACATCCCAATGACTGCATCGCTGCGCTCGGCTGTGCCTTTGCGCAAGAAAGAAATATACGGGAAGTCCGGCCGTGACGCAAGCCCCAATTTTGACTTTTTTGAAATTCAGTCAAATACGGCCAACACGTGAAGGACCTGTGAAGCGCCAGCGACACGTACGGCGCCAAAGCCCGTAAAACATCCCGCATCTACCGCTGGTAGATTACAACAATGCAGCACTCACGGCTGATGGCACAATCGAACCGTCATCATTGCACGGATATCGAGGCGCCATGGACGAAGAGCTTGATTACCTATGGGAGACCCTGGGCCTCGAGATCACTGCTGACCTTTGGCCCGAACGGGACAAAATCCATCCCACTCTGCGCCCCGCCATCACGGTGATGCAGGCAAAATACCGCCGTGCATCCTTTTTGATCATGCGGATGTCATGGCACGCGGGACTCCCCGACCTTAAGCGAATCCAGGCAAGCCTCGTCGAGCTGTCCGGTATGCCGACTGTCATATCCGAGGCGCACCTGGAGCAGCGACAGCGCGAGCGACTGCAACAGCAGCGGATTCCCTTTATCTGCCCCGGTGTTCAGGCATATCTGCCCTTTATGGACGAGGAGTACTGGAGCGGCAAGCCCAACAAGCACGTAAAGGTCTACGATCCGCACGAATGGGCGCAGCTCAAGGATTGAGCCGAGCGAGCCCTCCGATGGAAAACACGTCCCACCCCGAGCGCTCAAAACGGGTCGCACTTTCCGCAGCCGCTACAGCAGCGCCTCGGTCCAAGCTGCTTCCCTAAAGCCGGGAATCGCAAAGTCGTCGCCCACCAACAGCGGACGCTTGACCAGCATGCCGTCGGTCGCCAGCAGCTCGTAGCACTCCCGATCCGTCATGCCCGCATCTAGACGCGCCTTCAGGCCCAGCTCTCGATATTTCATGCCCGACGAATTAAAGAAGCGCCGCACCGGCAGTCCCGAACGAGCAATCCAGGTCGCAAGCTCATCAGCCGTGGGATTGTCCAAAACGATATCGCGGTCGATATACTCTACCCCGTGTTCGTCCAGCCATGCCTTGGCCTTCTTACAGGTCGAGCACTTGGGATATTCAACAAACAGTACGGTCATGGGAATCCTCCGAATATAGATCGGCCAACGCAGGCACACGCCACACGAGGCGCCTTCGTATGATGGGCCAATTGTAGCCCACGGGTCACACGCTAAACGAACCGTACCCCGAATCCGCGTTTGATGAACGGCAGCAGCTCCATTGCCTCGGGCGTGATATGGCCCGCAACGTTCATGCGCTCGTCACCGGGAAGATCGACCCGCGCAATCTCAAGCTCGCCTTCGTAGCGCCCATATCCGCTATTGCTCACAGCGATCGACCCCGCCTTTCGCGGCAGGCCGGCTCCGGCATCCGTCGGCACGGAATCCGGCTTATGCGTCGTACGTGACTCCTGAGACCTAAAGATGAGGACACTCGAGTCGGGCCGGTCGTGATGAATCTGCCCGCGCACATAGGCATAACCGGGCTCAAGCTCGCATTGCAGGTCCACGTATCCGGCGGAAACTTGAGCAAACTGCGCCCAGCCCGCATCGGAAAGATCGGGGTCGCCGACCAACACAATGTCGCAATCGGCGCCATGTGCAAGCTCAAGCATATTGAGGGCAACCTTTGACGCGCGACCGCGCTGCGTCTCGACCGTCGGCAGTCCCTCGAATACCGGCCCGCGAACGCTGGCATCGCCCGGCACAAAAGCCATGATTTCGAATCCAAGCGCCGCAAGACGAAGATTCACCCGAGCAATGTCCTCCAGAGCTAAACCGGTATAAGGCTTGGGGTAAAAATTGTGGCAGGCGGCAAAACGAGTCACATCGGCACCGGCCTCACGCCACGATGCGATTTCATCAGAACTCACCGTCGATGCATTGACCACAATGCGAAATACACCGGACAGCTCCGCGACCCGCCGGGCGCTAAAGCCATAGTCCAAACGAAGGTATTCCAACCCCAGATCGCGCAGGTCCTCGATGCGCTCAAGCCCGAGCAAATCGCACGTGCGCGGCCCCACATCGGCAATGAGCGCAATGCCGCGGGCGGAAAGCAGCGACAGCACATGACGGACCTTATCGGTATACGCCGCTCCCCCATCCTCGGGAATATGCAGCGAGGTGAACGCATAGCGCGCACCCGCCGCGGCACCGTGTTCAATCGTCCGCTCAATATCCTGCAGAGGGTTGGAAAGATAAATCGAAATACCCGTTTTCACGCTTCAACGCTCCTTTAAAAAAGGCCGGCGGAGCAGTTAGCCCCGCCGGCACAACCATAGCATCAAGAAATCTGCCGCGCGCCGCGAGCTCTGAGCAACACGGCTCGCGATATCAAACTACTCGCCAAAGAACTCGTTGATCTTCTGCTCGTCGACGCCAAAGAACCACGTCAGGACAAAGCCGGCGGCATAGGCAAGCAGCATAGCGGCAACGTAGCCGAGCTGCTGGCCAGGAACGACGATCAGCAGGCCAAACAGACCGGAAACGCCCTGAGAAACCGTGCCGATGTGAAGCAGCGCCGCGAGCGCGCCACCAAATCCGGCACCCAGGCAGGCCGTCACAAACGGACGAACGAGCGGCAGCGTAACAGCATACATCAGAGGCTCGCCCACACCCAGGATTCCAACGGGAATGGACTCTGCGACGTACTTCTTGAGCTTGGCGTTCTTGGTCTTAAAGTACAGCGCCAAACCGGCACCGACCTGGCCGCCGCCAGCCATCATAAGGATGGGAAGCAGGTAATTGATACCCTTGGTAGCGCCGTCGGGATCGTTGAGCATAGCGTGGATCGGCGTGAGCGCCTGATGCAGGCCGACGGACACCAGCGGCAAGAAGCCTGCCGACAGGATATAGCCGCCCAGGACGCCCAGCTTCTCGAAGATAAAGGTCAAAACGCTAAAGATGGCAGTCGTCAGCCATGCGCCAACCGGCTGGATGACGAGCATCAGAGCAAAGGCACCGATGATGAGCACCAGCAGCGGGGACAGGAACGTGTCGAGTGCGTTGGGCATAACCTTGCGAATCTGACGCTCCATCCAGGCAAAAAATGCACCAGCGATAAGAGCCGCGATCATGCCGCCCGCTGCGGGGTTGTACTGCGCATTGGTGAGCGGCAGCAAAATGGCAGTGGCAGGATCAGCCGCGCCAGGCGCAAGCAGGGGCATGGCACTGTTGGCGATACACATCATGCCGGCGATGCCGCCCAGCGCAGCGGATCCACCAAACTCACGTGCCGCGTTATAGCCCACCAAGATGGGCAGATAGGCAAACAGGGCCCAGCCCATGGAACGAATGCCCTGGTACCACCACTCGCCCGCAAGCGCGCCTGCCGTCGAGACGTTAATGACGTTGCAGATACCGTTGATGAGGCCAGCCGCAATGATGCCGGGAAGCAGGGCGACGAAGACATTGGAAATCTTCTTGAGGAAGGCCTGAACCGGCTTGGACTCGTACTTTGCCTTCTGCGCGGCCTTGTTTGTGGCCGCAGCGTCAACCACGCTCTCGTCAGCAACGCCTTTCGCAAGGCCGGTGAGCTTGGAGAACTCCTCGAGCACCTTATTCACCTTGCCCGGACCCAGCACGATCTGCATCGTGTCGTCCTCGACCAAGCCCATCACGCCGTCGAGTGCCTTAATACCCTCCGTGTCGACGTTGCCCGTGTCTTTGACGGTCACGCGCAGGCGCGTCATGCACGCCGCGTTTGCCAACACGTTGTCTTTACCGCCCAAAAGGTCCAGCAGCTTTTGAGCCAGCTCTTTGTTCGTCATAACTCCTCCTTGTATCGGGTATCTCGTCTGGATGTCATATCAGCTCACGCCGCGCACCTATTGGGCATCGGCATTGCTCTTCTCATGGCCACTCACCGCAGCACGGACATGGCCTCTCGCTCGCTCAAGAGCTACCGCAGCCTGCTCGGCATCGCAGCCCAGCAGTACCGAGACAATAGCGGTTTTTACGTGGCCGCCGGCATCTGCAAGCGCCTGAATAGCGCGCTCGCGCGTGCAGCCGGTCGCCTCCATCACGATGTTCTGGCCGCGCACCACCAACTTCTCGTTCGTCTGCTGCACATCGACCATCAGGTTTTGGTATACCTTGCCGATCTTGACCATGGCACCGGTCGAAATCATGTTGAGAATGAGCTTTTGAACCGTTCCCGCCTTGAGCCTCGTTGAGCCGGTCAGCACCTCGGGACCGGGCACGGGTTCAATGGCAAGATCTGCGCTCTCCCCGATCTTCGACCCTTGGTTGCAGGCAATTGCAATGGTCTTGCACCCAGTTGCCTTGGCGTACACAAGGCCGCCCACCACATAGGGAGTACGACCGCTTGCCGCCAGGCCAACGACAAGATCCCTGTCCGAGAGTCCACGCTCCCGCAGGTCGCTCGCGCCAAGCTCCTCGCTGTCTTCGGCACCTTCGACAGCCTTGATAAACGCCGTCTCGCCTCCGGCAATGAGCCCGACAATCAGATCGGGTGACACGCCAAACGTGGGCGGACACTCCGAAGCGTCGAGTACACCCAGACGACCGCTGGTGCCTGCGCCCATGTAAAAGACGCGCCCGCCGCGCTCGAGTGCCTCAGCAGCCCAGTCGATTGCTGTGGCAACCTGGGGCAACACCTTCGTGACCGACTGGACGGCACGAAGATCCTCATCGTTCATCGTCGTGACGATTTGCAGCGATGTCATCGTATCGAGGTCCATTGAACTTTGATTACGCTGTTCGGTCGTGAATTTTGTTAAATCGAGCATTTCATTCACCTCATCTTTCCTGTTTCTCGATGTAGTTTTGCTTAATGACATGCGTCGCCCGTTCGTAGTCGCTGGCAACGTAAGCAGCGTACAGGGCATCGACAACCATAAGCTGGGCCATACGCGAAGCCATGGCACCGCTGCGGACCAAGGGTTCACTCGCAGCGACGCCGAGCACGGCATCGGCCACGGTGGCAAGCTTGGATGATCCATCTACTTTGGTAACGGCCACAACGGGACAGTTGTGACGTTGAGCCTCGGCGGTGCAGTCCAGCACCTCTTGCGTCAAGCCCGAGTAGCTAAAGGCGATTGCCATATCGCCCTCATGCATGTTCTTGGCACACAAGAGCTGATCATGCCAGTCGTCGTACAGATGGCACTCCTTGTCGACACGCATGAGCTTTTGCGCCAGATCGTGCGCGACCAAACGAGAGGCACCGATACCGAACAGATTGACCGCGCGTGCCCGCTTAAGATAGGCCGCACATCGCTCCAAGACGGTGTAATCGAGCGTTCGCGCCGTCGCTTCGATCGTGCGCACGTTGCTTTTCATCACCTTCCCCACGATACGTTCGACGCTGTCATCCATGGAGATGTCCTCGAGGGCAACGTCTTTCTTGTCACCCAAGAGCGCCAGCTCGGCAATCAGTTCGCGCTGGAACTCCTTGTAGCCCGCAAAACCCAAGCGCTTGCAAAAGCGCAAAATGCTCGAAGGCGAGGAGAACGTGGCATCGGCAAGACCGCGGACGGACAGCCCGACCACCTCGTGCGGATGAGCGCTTACATATGCGATGACATTGCGTTCCGCCGGGCTCGCGCTGAGCTCACGCTCGCGAAGCCGCAAAAGCAATCCGTTTGCCATCTCAAACACCTCCGTTGAGAAGAATTAAAGACCAACGAACGATTCGTACCGGATACAAACAGCTTTTACGGTACATTGTGCCGCATCGTGGCGCACAAAGGGCGAGCGTTCTACCGCTCGCCCCTCAAATCCGACCGCTCGGAAATACGCGCGACACAAAATAATTCAACAAGGTCGCATTATCAGAAACGGGTTTGTTACCGGCTAGCGCCTCGCATGGGCGCCAATCGGACGTGCCGCAAACCCCTACCCCGCCTCGCGCATCCAGCGATCGAACGTCCCCACGCACACGCCCAGGCACTTTGCTGCCTGGCTGCGGGTAATATCGCCTGCCTCATAGCTATCGCGTACCAGCTCAAACTGAGGAGGGCACGGCTTGCGAGGTCGACCGAAACGGACCCCTCGCGCCCGCGCCGCTGCAATTCCCTCCGCCTGGCGCCGATGGATATTCTCGCGCTCCACCTGCGCCACGTAGCTCAGCAGTTGCAGCACAATATCGGCAATCAGGGTGTTGGTCACATCCGGCGTGCCGCTGGCCCTGGCGCGCGTGTCAAGCAATGGCATGTCCAACACCACAATGGCAACCCCGAGCTCCTTGGTAATGCGTCGCCATTCCTCAAGAATCTCGGAGTAATTACGACCAAGTCGGTCGATAGAAAGCACCACTAGCACGTCCCCGTCTCCCAGGACGTGCAGCAGCTCGCGATAACGCGGTCGATCGAAGTCCTTGCCGCTCGCATGGTCGGCATAAATATTCGCCGAGCCCACGCCATAGGCGCCCAGCGCATCCAGCTGCCGATTAAGATTCTGATCGCGCGAACTCACCCGCGCATAACCATACACCGTCGCCATCTCATCCCCGCTTTCTTGTAAACCTGCCAAAAAGGGACAGGTTTATTTTGGTAGGTTTTACCTCTCCAATAGCAGGCAAGCAGGCGGCCGAGCAGACGGCAAGATAGCCACGATTCAAATGCGAAGGGCGGTCCCGAAAGGCCGCTCTCCGCCCCCACACCATGAGTCGGAATTTGGCTAATGGATAAGCTTAAAGTCCAAGTGCCCGCGCGTGGTATTGACGCGTGAGACCTCGATGATCACACGCTGCCCCAGTTCATAGCGGGTCCCCGTGTCGACACCTGTGAGCGTGAGCGCGTCCTCGTCAAACTCGAACCACTCGTTGCCCAGGCTCTTGATCGAAACCAAGCCTTCGACCTGTGTCAGGTCCAAGCGTACGAACAGGCCCATACTGCTGACCCATGAGACCGTTCCGGCATAGCGCTCGCCCAGGCGATCCTCATAGTACTGGGCAATCTTAATCTTTTGCGTCGCATGGCTGGCGGCATCGGCCGCACGCTCCGCATCGCTGCACGCACGGCAAATCTGCGGCAGAATGCGCGGCAGCGACTCGCGACCTTTGCCGATGAGCCGCGGCGTGCGCACCAAGGCGTCCTTGCCGCCGAGCTGCTCATAGGCCAACTGCAGTTTGAGCACGCGGTGCACCACCAGATCGGGATAGCGACGGATGGGACTCGTAAAGTGACAGTAGCACGACGCGGCGAGCGCAAAGTGGCCCTCGTTGCGCGGCTTGTACAGCGCACGCTGCATGCTGCGCAGAAGCAGCGTGTTGACGAGCGGTGCGCTTGCCGTACCGGCGGCAGCATCAACTGCAGCCTGCAGCTCATCGGGACTCCCCAGGGCAATACCGGCAGCACGGCGATCGTCGATGATGCCCAGCTGCGCCAGCGCAACGGCGGCACCGTGCAGGCTATCGGGGCTCGGATCCTCATGCACGCGATAGCAGGCCTCGATATCACGGTCTGCCAGCCACTCTGCAACGCACTCGTTGGCGAGCAGCATGGCTTCCTCGATAAGCGACGTGGCACACGAACGCTCACGCGCCACAATCTGCACGGGTACTCCGTCCTCGTCCAATAGAGCGCGAATCTCGGCCGTGTCAAAATCGACTGAGCCGCGGACGCGACGAATACGACGGCGAAGTTCGGCGAGTTCGTTGGCGGCGACAAGGAAATCGCCGAGGTCGACGTTATAGCCGCGAGCAGTTTCCTCGCACGCAAGACCGCGCTCAAGCGCCTCCTCGCGCGAGGCCTCAGCAGCCGCAACATCCTCAGCGGCGCCTTCCAGCACCGAATACTCAACCGCGTCGGCACGCACCAGCAGCGCCTCGGCGCCGTCATAGTCCATACGCACGCGCGAGCGAATCACGCTGGGGTACGGATCGTAATGCCGCACGCGACCCTGCTCATCGAGCTCGATATCGACGGTAAACGCAAGACGGTCCTCGTCAGGGCGAAGCGAGCACAGGTCATTGGACAGGCGTTCGGGCAGCATGGGAAGCACACGATCGGCCAGATACACCGATGTCGTACGATGGCGAGCCTCAAGATCGATATGCCCGTCCCAAGCCACATAGTGTGAAACGTCGGCGATATGCACACCCAGCTTGTAGCCACCCTCGGGCGTACGCTCCAGCGAAATGGCATCGTCAAAGTCGCGCGCGTCGACCGGGTCGATCGTGATGACAAAGCGGTCGCGCAGATCGCGGCGGAGCGGGTCCTTAAGCGCCGCGGACACATCGAGCGAAAGCCCCTCGGCCTCGTCCAGCGCGGCCTCGGGATAGCTATCGGTATAGCCGTAACGCGCCATCACGTATTGAACGCCCAAATCGGGCGCGTCATCTCCGCCAATGCGGCGTTCGATCGTCACGGTGCCCGATTCCAGGCGCGTCGGGTAGGTCAAAATGCGCGCGACAACGGCATCACCCGGGTGGACGCCCAGACGATCCGCCGAGGTATCCTCGGGCAGAATGAAGAAGTCGGCCTTCAGGCGCGAATCGAGCGGCTCGATCACACCGAGCGGACCAGCGGTCTGGTACGTACCCACCACGCTTATGGCTGCGCGCTCAACCACGCCTTCGATCACGGCGCGCCGCTCACCGTGCGGGCTGTTCTTAATGCTCACGGCAACGGTATCGC
Source organism: Collinsella sp. AF19-1LB (assembly GCF_003459655.1). Lineage (NCBI taxonomy): Bacteria > Bacillati > Actinomycetota > Coriobacteriia > Coriobacteriales > Coriobacteriaceae > Collinsella > Collinsella sp. AF19-1LB. The sequence goes on along the minus strand of NZ_QRWO01000029.1, from coordinate 10,807 downwards.
CATCCATGATCTCGCGCTTACCGCGGCCCATAACCTTGTAGTCGCCGCTCTCGGTTATGACATAGGCGCCATGCTCATGGAGCTGCACGCGCCCGGTCAGGCTCGGACGGCGTTCGCTGCGCACCGGCCCACGCTTATTGCGAGCACCGCGCTTATGCTTGTTATTGCGCCCCATGGCGCCTCCTTGCTATCGATGACGAACTCCAAAGAGTCTACCCAAATGATTCGCTTTCCTGCCGTCCCCTAGAGATCAAAAAACGGGCCGCCCCATAAGAGACGACCCGTTGGAAGGGATGAATTCCAGACATGCCTACACGCGCAGGTAGCGGCGCATGGCTATGGCAGAACCAAAGAGACCGATAATCACGCCGACCAGAATCAGCGCAGCATAGGTCACCAGGTAGTACTGCATCGGCAGGGCAAACGACATCCAGCCGATGCTCTCCTGCAAACGCGGAATCATCAGATTGCGCAGCAGCTCCAGAACGCCGATGGAAAGCAGCGAGCCCAAAATGGCCTGCAGTACGCCCTCGGTGATAAACGGACCACGAATGAAGCCGTTGCTGGCGCCGACCAGACGCATAATCGCAATCTCACGACGACGCGCCGTGATGGACAGGCGAATCGTGTTGTTGATGAAGATGAATGCGATAAAGGTCAGAAGGCCAACGAGCACCACGGCGGCGATGCGAATGTAGTTGGTCACCTGGAACAGGCGGCTCACTTCCTCCTGGCCATACAGTACGCTCGCGTTGACGTCGCCGTCGTCCGCGATCTTTTGGAAGTCGGCATTCTTCTTGAGCTTCTTGGCCGTGCTCTCGACCTGAGACGGATCGTCCATCTCAATCGCAAACGAAGCCGGCAGCGGGTTCTGGCCATCGAGCGCGCTCATGGTGGCGTCGGCGTTGCCCGACATCTTGCTCGTATACTCGGCCAGCGCGTCGTCCTTGTCCTTATAGGTCACGGACTTGACGTTATTCCATGTCTTAAGCTCGGCCTCAAAAGCCTGAACATCAGCCTGATCGGCGTCATCGCTAATGAACGCGTTGATGACAACCTGATCCTCGACGGTGCCGATCACGGAGTTCAGCATCGCGGAGCCCATGATGAACAGGCCGATGATAAACAGCGAAAGGAAGATCGTGATGACGGCGCCGAGCGAGGTAGTCCAGTTACGGAAGAAGTGGCTGATTGCCTCTTTGAAGGAGTAGCCCACGTTAGTTGGTGCCATAGTTGCCGTAACCTCCCCTCTCCTGGTCGCGGATAACGTGGCCGCCCTCGAGGGCGATCACGCGACGGTGCATGCTATCGACCATCTCGCGGTCGTGCGTGGCGACGATCACGGTGGTGCCGGTGCGGTTAATACGCTCGAGCAGCTTCATGATGCCCAGCGAGATCGCCGGGTCGAGGTTACCCGTGGGCTCGTCGCAGATCAGCAGCGGCGGACGGTTGACCATAGCGCGGGCGACGGCAACGCGCTGCTGCTCGCCACCGGAAAGCTGGTCGGGCAGCGAGTCCATCTGATCGGCCAGACCGACCAGACGCAGCACCTCGGGCACCTGGCTGCGAATGACGCCCTTGGGCTTGCCGATGCACTGCAGGGCAAACGCCACGTTTTCGTAGGCGGTCTTTTGCGGCAGAAGCTTAAAGTCCTGGAACACAGCGCCAATCTGGCGGCGCAGGAACGGAACCTTGCGGTTCTTGATCTTCATGAGGTCCTGACCGGCAACCAGGATGCGACCGCTCGTCGGCTTGACGTCGCGGTTGAGCGTCGACAGCAGCGTGGTCTTACCCGAGCCGGAGTGACCGACCAGGAAGACGAACTCGCCCGGATAGATCTCGATGTTGATGTCGTCGAGTGCAGGCTTGTTGGGCTGTGCCGGATAGATCTTGGTGACATGCTCCATAAGGATGACGGGCTCGACACCGGCCTGCTTGGCCATCTTCTTGCGGCTGGCCTGCGGATCGATGGGCGCAAACACCGACGTAAAATCGGGGTTGTTGAGCGCGTTATCGAGGCTTGCGACCTCGGCTGCCTGATCGCTCTCGACCACCGGGGCAGCAGGCTGCGTGGGATCGGGAATAGCGGCAAAGAGACCGGACTGCGCAGGCTGAGGAACCGGCGTCGCGGGGGCCATGGGGTCGGGAATGCCGGCCATGGTAGGCTGCGGCGTGGCGGCGCCAGCCTGAGGCTGCTCCACGCGAGCGGTCACGGCCTGAACGGGCTCAAAACCCGCCGTGCCGGAAAGCGCGACATCGCTGGTGGGATTGTAGGCAAAGGGATCGGATGCCGGCTGTGCCTGATCTGCCGGCTGAGTGGGGGCCTGAGCAACAGGCTGGCCCTCTGAATCCGGAGTGGCGAAACGACTGCCCTGGACGCCTGTCTGCGTCTTGGGGGCATCATCGCCCGCACCGGAGGTACGGAAGTGGTTACCCACTGGTGCTCCTTATCGTCGTGCGTTTAAACTACATGAGCGCTTTGTATTTTAGCAGCATTAGCTTTACTGCACATAAGAAGCATGGCGGGGTTTGGGTCTCACCGGCCGGGCGCAGGGTTACCTCCCAAATCGTCCTCGCGCATGGCCGGCATTTGTCCTGCTCCTGCGGAGCTGCGGACAAACGCCGGCCTGCGCTGCGGAAAGATTTGGGAGGTAACCCTGCGCCCGGCCTGCGGCTACTATGGGGCCGACGCACCAACTTGAGATGCTGCGCATACAAAGTTGGAAGGGTCTGAATTGCACTTTGTTGGGATGGGCCCGTTTCCCCATGGGAACTTCGCTTGGCAGGACTCTAATTTAAATTCAGCATAAACAGGGGCGCCCTCTTTGAGGACGCCCCTGTTCTGGCTTGTTTGCGGTTGTCGACGCGATACTTTGCCTCGTCTTGCCTTATGCCAAGAACTCCTTGGTGGTCGCCACGATGTTGGCGGCGTCCAGGCCGTACTTGTGCAGGAGCTCGGCACCCGGGCCGGACTCGCCGAAGGTGTCGTTGACACCGATCTTCTTGAGCGGCGTCGGGCACTGCTCACACAGGACGTCGGCAACGGCGCTGCCCAGGCCACCGATCACAGAGTGCTCCTCGACGGTCACGACGTGGCCGGTCTTGGTGGCGCTCTTGACGATCAGGTCGGCATCGATGGGCTTGATGGTGTGCATGTTGATGACCTCGGCGTCGATGCCCTCGGCAGCGAGCTGCTCGGCGGCCTCGAGAGCCTCGCCGACCATCAGGCCGCAGGCGATGATGGTCACATCGGCGCCCTCGCGCATGACAATGCCCTTACCCAACTCGAACTTGTAGGTCTCGGGGTCGTTAATAACCGGCGAGGCCAGACGGGCGAAGCGCATGTACACCGGACCGTCGCACTCGTAGGCGGCGCGCGTCACGGCGCGGGCCTCGACGTCGTCGGCAGGAACGATAACGGTCATGCCGGGGATGACGCGCATCAGGGCGATATCCTCGCAGCACTGGTGTGTGGCACCGTCCTCGCCCACCGAGATACCGGCGTGCGTGGCACCGATCTTAACGTTGAGGTGCGGGTAGCCGATGGAGTTACGGACCTGCTCAAAGGCGCGGCCGGCGGCGAACATGGCAAAGGTGCTCGCGAAGGCAACGCGACCGGTGGTTGCGATACCGGCGGCAACACCCATCAGGTTGCTCTCGGCGATACCCACATCGAAGAAACGGTCGGGGCAGGCGGCCTTAAACTTACCGGTCTGCGTGGCGGCGGCCAGATCGGCGTCGAGGACCACAAAGTCATCGTGCTCGTTGGCGAGCTCGACGAGGGCCTCGCCGTAGCTTACGCGCGTGGCGATTTTCTTGACGTCTGCCATCCTAGAGCTCCTCTCCGGCGGCCGTGAGCTCTGCCATGGCCTGCTCAAACTGTTCATCATTGGGGGCCTTGCCGTGCCAACCAACCTGGTTCTCCATAAAGGACACGCCCTTGCCCTTTGTGGTCTCGGCGATAATGACGGTCGGCTGGCCCTTGGTAGCGCGAGCCTCGGCAAAGGCGGCGCGAATCTGATCGAAATCGTTGCCGTCGGCAAGCTCCACCACGTGGAACTTAAAGGCGCGGAACTTGTCGGCGAGCGGCATGGGGTCGTTGACCTCCTCGACGGGACCGTCGATCTGCAGGCCGTTGTGGTCGACGATCACACAGAGGTTGTCGAGCTGCTGGTTGCCGGCAAACATGGCGGCCTCCCAGACCTGGCCCTCCTCGCTCTCGCCATCGCCCAGCAGGGCGTACGTGCGATAAGTATCGCCCCAGTGCTTGGCGGCAACGGCCATACCCACGGCGGCGGAGATGCCCTGGCCGAGCGAACCGGTGGACATGTCAACGCCCGGAGTGTCGTTCATGTTGGGATGGCCCTGCAGGTGGCTGCCGATGTGGCGCAGCGTCTCAAGATCCTCCTTGGGGAAGAACCCACGCTCGGCGAGCACGGCGTACAGACCAGGCGCGCAGTGACCCTTGGAAAGCACGAAGCGATCGCGGTCGGCCTTGCGGGGATCGGCCGGGTCGACGTTCATTTCCTCAAAGTACAGATAGGTCATGATGTCGGCAGCGCCGAGCGAACCGCCCGGATGGCCGGACTTGGCAGCGTGCACGCCGGTGACGATGCCCTTCCTTACCTCGTTGGCAACCTTTTTGAGCTCTTCGTCGCTCATTGTGCCTTCCTTTCATCCTCTTTAGACAAAATGCGCACGGCACCGAAGGTAATCCCAACACAGCCGCAATGCACGTACGTCATTCATTATGCTGGAAACTGATGGCTTTACCAGAGTTTTTATCATTATTTGAACAATTTAGCAGGCAGAACCGCTGATGAAACGGTTTATCAATGTGAACGTCTTTTGGATGGGACGCGGTCGGCCCTACGCGCTAATGTCCTTGAATCCCTCGCCGAAAGCTTCCGTAACGTCGGCGACCGTCACAATGGCGTGAGGATCGCGCTCGCGCACGATCGTCTTGAGGGTATTGAGCTCTCGACGGTTCACGATGACCATGATCACCGGCTTCTCGGCACCCGAATACATGCCAGTCGCCTTAAACTTGGTACAACCACGACCCAGGCCATACATGATGTCGGCCGCAATATCGGGAAACTTGTCCGAGATGATGAGTACCATACGGCGCCTGTTGCCGCCGTCGACCACGGCATCGATCACGTAGCCGCTAATGACCATCGAAAGGCCCGCATACAGCGCGTTTTCGACCGAGAAGACCGGGGCCGACAGCGCGCACACGGCAACGTCGATCGCCATGACGGTGGAGCCCACCGGTAGTGACGTATTGCGCGAGATAATCTGACCGATGGTGTCAGAGCCGCCAGTGTTGGCACCGGCGCGTAGCACCATGCCGTAGCCAATGCCCGTGATAATGCCGCCCCACATAGCGGGCAGCATCAGGTCGGCATGTGCCAGCGGCGCCACAAACGGAGCGAACAGGTCGGTGAAGAAGCCCAGCAGCACAAAGCCCGTCGCCGTCTGGACCACGTAGAACATGCCCCCCTCGCGCATAACGACCAGCAGCAGCAAGGCATTCATCACGATGGTTTGAATACCGACAGGCAGCGAGATGCCATGCGAGGCGCCGACCGCCTGGATAATCGTGGCAAGACCCGTAACGCCGCCGGCAGCAAGACCGTTGGGAATCAAAAACAGATCCGTCGCGATAGCTGCCAGGGCGCAGCCAAACATGATCTTGGGCAAGTCATGAAAGAAGTTCAGCGAAAGAATGCGCTTGATGTCCAGACGATATGCCATGCTGCCTCCCTCAAAAAAGCGCACCCAAACGAGTGCGCTTTGAACTTCTTACTGTATTCGATTCTACCGATTCACCGAGCAAATACCACCCCCTGCGAAGTGTTTGCATCGACCCGGAGCCAACCATGTGCCTAGGCGTCCGAGCCTTCCGCACCGGCGTTGCCGGTAGCCCAACGGTGATAGCCAATTACAAACGGATCCAGATCGCCATCGTCAAGAACGGCCTCGACATTGCTGGTCTCAACGCCCGTGCGTAGGTCCTTAACCATCTGATACGGGTAGAGCACGTAGCTGCGGATCTGGTTGCCAAAACCAATCGTGGTTTTGGGTCCGCGAATCTCATCCAGGGCCTCGGCGCGCTTCTCGAGCTCAATCTCGTACAGGCGAGCCTTGAGGATCTGCATGCACGCGGCCTTGTTCTGGATCTGGCTGCGCTCGTTTTGGCAGGTGACCACAATGCCGCTGGGGAAATGCGTCACGCGCACGGCGGAGTCGGTGGTGTTAACGCCCTGACCGCCCGGGCCGCTCGCGTGGTACACGTCCACGCGGATGTCATCGGGGCTGATCTCGATATCGATATCATCGGGTAGCACGGGGATGACCTCGACGCCGGCAAACGTGGTCTGGCGGCGCTTCTTGTCGTCGGTGGGGCTAATGCGAACCAAGCGGTGGACGCCGGCCTCGGCGCGCAGCATGCCAAATGCGTCCTTGCCCTCGACGGTAAAGGTCGCGCGGTCGATGCCGATGACCTCAGCGGCGGGGCAGTCGTTAATCGTGACCTTCCAGCCGCGACGCTGGCAGTACTTCATGTACATCTTAAATAGCATGAAGGTCCAGTCCTGGGCCTCCAGACCACCCTGTCCGGGCTTGATGGTCACAATCGCGTCGCCGTGATCGAACTCACCGGTAAACCAGCTCGAAAGCTCAAGCTCATCGATGGCACGGGCCAGGCGCTCAGCCGTGGCTGTAGCCTCCTCGCGAAGGGCGGCGGCATCGGGGTCATCCCCCATCTCCTCGGCAAGCTCCAGCGCGGCGCGGGCATCGGAAAGCTCGCCGCGCGCGTTGTCCACGGCAGCGATATCTTCCTTGGTGCGCGCGATTTCCTCCATGGTGGCACGGGCGGCGTCGGCGTCATCCCAAAAGCCGGGGGCCACGCTTTTGGCCTCGAGCTCGGTCACGCGCGTGCGCTTTTCGTCCAAGTGGAGATACGACTCGACCTCGCCGAGCCGGTCCGCAAACGCGTCCAGCTCGGCGGGCGTTACCTCTAAAGCCTCAGCCATTAACGATTCCTGCCGTGGCAGTACTTAAACTTCTTGCCGCTACCGCAGGGGCACGGGTCGTTGCGGCCCACGTTGACGTACGGATCGTCGCTCTCGGACTTGCGATAGGTGGTCACCTTGCCACCGTTGTTGACGGCAGCCGGACCACCCTGGACAGCCGTGCGGGCCTGCACCTGCGCCTGCTTGCGCAGCACCGAGTCGCCGTTGTCACCATCGACCTCGGCAGGACCGGAGAAGTGCGCACCCTCGAGCGCGGGCTCCTCCTTGTGCTCCACGGCACGCGGGGCAGCCTTGATCTCGATGCGCAGAACCGTGCGCAGGTAATCCTCGTACATGGTGTCGACGAGGATCTGGAACGCGCCGTAGGCCTCGGTCTTGTACTCGACCAGCGGGTCGCGCTGGCCAAAGCCGCGCAGGCCGATGCCGGTCTTGAGATAGTCCATCTCCTGCAGGTAGTTCATCCAGCGGGTATCGATGACGCGCAGCATGACCTGGGTGTTGAGCTCGCGCATCAGGTCCTCGCCCAAGCGCTCGGCCTTCATGTTGTAGCACTTCTCTACGTAAGCCAGGACATCGGCAGCCAGAGCCTCATAATCCTCGTCGGGGAACTTCGGCGTATCGATGTGGCCGGTGAGCTCCACAACCCACTTGCGCAGGCCCTCCAGGTCGCGCTCGCCATCGTGACTGTCCTTGGCGCAGAACTCCTGAACGCAGCGGTACACGGTGTCGTGCATGACCTCGGTGATGTGGTCGGTCAGGTCCTTGCCGTCCAGAATCTTATTGCGCTCAGCGTAGATGACCTGGCGCTGCTTGTTCATGACGTCGTCGTACTCAAGGACGCTCTTGCGCATGGAGAAGTTGATGCTCTCGACCTTGTGCTGGGCGCTCTCGACGGCCTTGGAGATGATCTTGTGCTGGATGGGCATATCGTCGCCCATGTCGGCCGTGACCATCATCTTGGAGACGCGGTCCATCTTGTCGCCACCGAACAGGCGCATGAGGTCGTCCTCGAGCGACAGGTAGAACTGGGTCTCGCCCGGATCGCCCTGACGGCCGGAGCGGCCGCGCAGCTGGTTGTCGATACGACGGGACTCATGGCGCTCGGTGCCGATAACGGTCAGGCCGCCGGCGGCAAGCACGCGCTCGCGCTCGGCCTTGCAGGTCTCCTTGGCCTCGGCGTTAAACTGCTCAAGCTGCTCGGGCGTCACGTCCTCCATGGTCAGGCCCTCGTACTCAAGGCGCTCGCGCACCAGCTCGTCGGGGTTGCCGCCCAGCAGGATGTCGGTACCACGACCGGCCATGTTGGTAGCGATGGTCACGGCGCCGTAGCGTCCGGCCTGGGCAACGATATGAGCCTCGCGCTCGTGGTGCTTGGCGTTGAGGACCTCGTGCGCGATGCCGCGCTTGGTAAGGGCGGCCGACAGCTTCTCGGAGCTCTCGATGGAGACGGTGCCCACCAGGACCGGCTGGCCCTTGGCGTGACGCTGCTCGACATCGTCGGCGACGGCGTTGTACTTGGCCTGAATGGTACGGTACACCAGGTCCTCGTGGTCAACACGCTGAACGGGTTTGTTGGAGGGGATGACCTCGACGGGCAGCTTGTAGATCTCGCGGAACTCGGCATCCTCGGTGAGTGCCGTACCGGTCATGCCGGAGAGCTTGTCATACAGACGGAAGTAGTTCTGCAAGGTGATAGTGGCCAGCGTCTGGTTCTCCTCGCGTACAAGCACGCCCTCTTTGGCCTCGATGGCCTGGTGCAGGCCCTCGGAGTAACGGCGGCCTTCCATAATGCGGCCGGTGAACTCGTCGACGATCTTGACCTCGCCGTTGGTGACCACATACTGCTTGTCGCGGTGGAACATGTACTGGGCCTTCAGCGCCTGCTGCAGGTGGTTGACCAGCTGGCCAGAGAGATCGGCATAGATGTCATCGATACCCAGGCGGCGCTCGATCTTCTTAAGACCGCGCTCGGTGGCAGCGATGGTGTGCTTAGCCTCGTCCATGACGTAGTCGCCCGTGGGTTCAACGTCCTCGGTGGCGGTAAGCATGTCGTGCGACACGTCCTCGCCGCGCTCAAGGCCACGCACGGCACGCGCGAAGTCCTTGTAGGTACTGGCGGACTTGGTGCCAGCGCCCGAGATGATCAGCGGGGTGCGAGCCTCATCGATCAGGATGGAGTCAACCTCGTCGACGATGGCGTAGTTGTGGCCGCGCTGCACGCGCTGCTCGGGACGGGTAACCATGTTGTCGCGCAGGTAATCAAAGCCGAACTCGGAGTTGGTGCCGTAGGTGACGTCTGCCTGGTAGGCCGGACGCTTGAGCTCGAGCGGCATGTTGTTCTGGAGCAGACCGACGGTCATTCCCAGGTACTTGTAGATGCGGCCCATCCACTCGGAGTCGCGCTTGGCCAGGTAATCGTTGACGGTAACGACGTGTACACCCTTGCCGGCAATAGCGTTGAGGTAGCCGGCCAGCGTGGAGACCAGGGTCTTGCCTTCGCCGGTCTTCATCTCGGCGATATGCCCCTCGTGCAGTGCCATGGCGCCAATGAGCTGCACGTCAAAGTGACGCATGCCCGTGATGCGCTTGGAAGCCTCACGCACGGTGGCAAAAGCCTCGGGGAGCATGTCGTCGAGCGACTCGCCGTTGGCGTAACGCTCACGGAACTTATCGGTCTGGGCGCGGAGCTCTTCCTCGGTCATCTTCTCAAACTGGGGCTCAAGACCGTTGATCTGATCGACGATCTTGTAGTAGCGCTTAAGGTCCTTATCGGATCCAAAGGACAGCAGCTTTGACATGAATCCCATGTGGTTTTCCTTTTTGGCCATCGCCCACGCCGTGCAGCTGCGGGCGAGTTAAACACAGATGATTGTACTTTAGCCAAACAAGGCGCGGCCTATACGGTCGACCTCGACCGCCACGTAATAACTATGACCAACCTGCCACAATGGGACAGGTTTATTTTGGCAAGTTTTATCTGAGCAAACGCCGTCTCTCTGCCATTTGGTGCCACGGGAACAGGTTAGCTTGCACCAATAAAAAGAAAAGGGCCGCGCACCCAAATGGATGCACGACCCTTATGCCATGAATGCGAGCGATTCCGCGGCGAGCTATTTACTCAGCAGCCTCGGTGGTCTCGGCCTCGGCAGCGGCCTCCTCGACGGGAGCCTCTGCGGGAGCCTCGGCGGCCTGCTTGGCAGCCTCCTCGGCGAACTTAGCGGCACGCTTAGCCTTCTCGGCAGCCTTAGCCTCAGCGGCGGCCTTGCGAGCGGCCTCGGCCTCAGCAGCCTTGGCGGCCTTGGCAGCCTTGGCCTCCTCAGCCTTCTTGAGCTGGGCGGCAGCGGCGCCACCGAACTTGTCGGCGAAGCGCTGGACGCGTCCACCGGTGTCGACGAACTTCTGCTGGCCGGTGTAGAACGGGTGGCACTCGTTGCAAAGCTCGACCTTCATCTCGGACACGGTTGCGTGCGTCTTGAAGGTGTTGCCGCAGGAGCACGTCACCGTGCACTCGACATACTGGGGATGGATACCCTGCTTCATGGTAGGACTCCTTATTGGTCAGGCGCTGGTTACCGATCAGCGCATAAGGCGTCTTGGTTTCCGACCAAGACAACAAACTCGGCTATGGTACCACGGCGCCGCGTGTCCCACAAAAGGTTCACGGTCTTTTCGGCACAACACGAGCTGGACCTTAAATATCAACTTCATCCGAACACTCCCCCACATTCATCTCTCGTATGTATCGAGGTATTCCTGCTTGAGCGTCT